>CAZJFI010000090.1:0-6833 GCA_964545265.1 uncultured Phocaeicola sp. | reverse complement strand
AAGTAATGGTGGTGGCTTTCGGTACTGCCAAGAAATCGGCATTTACCGGTTCGGCTAAAGTAGTTGATGCAGAAAAGCTTTCACAATCTCAAGCTACAAGCGTAACCAACGCATTGGCTGGTCAAGTTGCCGGTGTGCAGTTAACTTCCACAAGCGGTGCTCCAGGTGCTAAAGCCACTATTCAAATTCGCGGTTTCAGTTCTTTGACTGCAGAAAACGACCCGTTGATTATTGTGGATGGTGCCCCGTATAGCGGAGACCTTAACAACTTGAATCCGAATGACGTAGAGTCTATGACTGTATTGAAGGACGCAGCATCCAATGCTTTGTATGGTGCTCGTGGTGCTAACGGTGTAATCATGATTACTACCAAAAAGGCAAAAGCCGGTCAGGCAAACATTACATTTGATGCCAAATATGGTTTCAACGAACGTGCTTTGCAGCAATATGACATTATTACAAACCCGGCGCAATATTATGAAATGCACTATGCTTCTTTGTACAACTATTTCCGGACAAATGGAATGGATGCGAATACGGCATGGATCAATGCCAATACCAACTTAACAGGCAAGTTGGGTGACGGTGGTTTGGGATATAATGTATATACCGTTCCAGAAGGCCAATACTTGATTGGTACCAACGGTAAGTTGAATCCGAATGCAACTTTGGGAAGAATAGTCAACTATAAGGGCGAAGATTATTTGTTGACTCCCGATGATTGGCAAGATGTAGGAACTCGTACCGGAACGCGTCAAGAATACAACCTCTCTATCAGCGGTTCTAATGAAAAGTCTACTTTCTATATGTCTTTGGGATATTTGGACAACGAAGGTATTACCGAAAATTCGGATATGAAGCGTTTGACAGCAAGAATACGTGGTGATTATCAAGCAAGAAAGTGGATGAAGGTAGGCGGTAATATGTCTTACACTCGTTTCGACTATAATTCATTGTCAAACAATGGTTCAAGTTCTTCAACCGGTAATATTTGGGCATTTACACAGCAAATGGCTCCTATTTATCCGGCTTATATCCGTAACGCAGACGGTAGTATAAAGATTGACGCTAATGGTATAGGCATGATGGACTACGGTAACGGAACCAATGCCGGTATGTCACGTCCGTTTATTTCAGACGCTAACCCAATTCTTGATGTTCGTTTGAATACCAATAATGCAGAGGGTAATGCCGTGACCGGTAATGGTTTCATGGAAATCACTCCGTTGGAAGGTTTGAAATTGACGGTTAATGCCACCTACAACTTAGATGAAACTCGTGGTACCTATGTATATAATCCATATTACGGACAGTTTGATACTACCGGTGGTACAGTAGGGAAGTATCATACACGTACTTATGACTATAATATACAGCAGATTCTTAGCTATGCCAAGACATTCGGTGAAAAGCATAACTTCGACATCATGTTGGGACATGAATATTATGATGAGAGATACTACGAATTGTATGCAGACAAGACAAAGATGTTCTCGCAAGACAATAAAGAATTGGATGGTGCTGTAGTCGATGGTCAATCAGCCTCTTCTTATCAGACCCGCTACAATAACGAAGGTTATCTGGCTCGTGCGCAATATAACTATGATGAACGTATCTTCGGTTCGGCTTCTATCCGTCGCGATGCTTCTTCACGTTTCCACCCCGATCATCGTTGGGGTACATTCTGGTCTGTTGGTGGTGCTTGGTTAATTAACAAAGAAAGCTGGTTCGATGCGGAATGGGTAAATGAGCTGAAGGTAAAGGCTTCATATGGTTCTCAGGGTAATGACAACATCGGTAGCTATCGTTATACCGATGTGTATACAATCGTAAACTCAGCAGGTAACGTAGGTACATCTTTCGACCAAAAGGGTTCTGAAGATATTACTTGGGAAACAAACGCAAACTTCAATGTGGGTGTTGAATTCAGATTGTTTGATCGTTTGAGTGGTAGTTTGGAATATTACAACCGTACAACTACAGACATGTTGTATTCTTTCTCTGTAGCTCCGTCATTGGGCTATCCGAGCTACATGGACAATGTAGGTGACATGTACAACCGTGGCTTCGAATTAGAATTAGGCGTAAACATCTTCAACCAAAAGAATTTCACTTGGGATGTAAACTTCAACATTTCTACTTTGAAGAACAAGATTACCATGTTGGACGATGCCAAGAAGACAACTTCACGTTATACATTCGGTGGTAAGGAATACAAGGGTTACAATAGCGGTAATTTCTTTATAGCAGAGGATTTGTCCATGTACACTTGGTACTTGAAAGATTATGCAGGTGTTTCGGAAGACGGTCAGTCTATGTGGTATAAGAATACCAAGGACGATGACGGTAACATTATCGGTCGTGAAACAACCACAACTTATGCCGATGCTGACTACTATGTAACAGAAGAATCGTCTATTCCTGACTTTTTTGGTGGTATAGGAACAACCATTACAGCTTACGGTTTTGACTTTAGCATTAACTGTTCATATCAGATTGGCGGTAAGCAATACGACAGTACTTATGCATCATTCATGTCGAACCCAACAAGCAGCAATGCCGGTTACAATCTCCACAAGGACTTGTTGAATGCATGGACTACAGATAACACTTCAAGTGATATCCCACGTTGGGTATGGAACGACATCTATGCTGCCGCATCTTCTACACGTTTCTTGACCGATGCAAGCTATTTCAATATTGAAAACATCAATTTGGGTTATACTTTCCCGGCTAAATGGACAAAGAAAGCCATGATTAACTCTTTGAGATTGTATGTAGCTTGTGAAAACGTATTCTATTGGTCAAAGCGCAAGGGATTCGACCCACGCCAGTCATATTCATCAGCATCCAATGCAACCCGTTATTCACCTATGAGAACATTCTCTGGTGGTATTACACTTAACTTCTAATAACAAGAAAGGAAATTTATATGAAAAAGATAATTAGATTATTCTCCTACTTGGCTTTGTCAACGGTGGCATTGTCAAGTTGTATTGAGGAAACATTTCCTGAAAGTTCCAGCGCAACAGCAGAGCAAATCGGTGCTTCGCCAAGCGCTTTGGAAGCAGCCCTAAACGGTATCCCGTCACAGATGGCACAAGGATACATGGTTTACGAAAGCCAAGTACACGAAACTGATATGGCTTATCCCCAGTTCATGATTGCACAGACCGAAATGTTGGGCGACATGTATCCGTTAGGAGCAAACTCCGGTTACGACTGGTATCGTAACTACAACACATTCAGTGGTACTTGTGGTGAAACCAGTTATTTCGCCTATTTGCCTTGGTTTACATTGTATAACTTTGTCAAGTCAGCAAATGATGTAATTTCGACCGTTGACATTACAGATGAAAACACTTCGGATGCATTGAAAGGTAATGCCGGTATCGCATACGCATGCCGTGCGTTCAATTACTACTTGTTGACTGTATTCTTCGAACCGGTAGAAAACATATATACAGACTGCTCTAAAGTTTTAGGCTTGACTGTACCGTTTGTAACAGAAACTACTACAAACGAAGAAGCACAAAACAATCCGCGTGCCACTCATGATGACATGATTGCATTCATCCTCTCTGACTTGGACAAGGCAGAAGAATGTTTGACAAACTTCACTCCGTCATCCAAATTGTTTCCGAACTTAGCTGTAGTTTATGGTATCCGCGCTAAAGTTCATTTGTGGGATGAAGACTATGCCAATGCAGCTAAGTATGCCCGTCTTGCCATCGAAACTTCAGGTGCCTCTCCTGTCACCAAAGCACAATGGTTGGATTTGAACTCCGGTTTCAATACAGCCAATCAGGCATGGATGTGGTACATTCACTATGATGCAGAAAACATGGGTAACTTATGTAACTTCATCGGTTGGATGTCCGGTGAAGCAGATTGGGGCTATTCAGCCTTGACTTGCCCGGGTATTGACCGTTCTTTATATGACCAGATTGCAGATACCGACTTCCGCAAGTACACTTTCCTTGACCCTGACAAATATGAATTCTACAACTATGAAACCAGCCGTGACAAGGAATGGGTGGAAGAAGCTCCGGATTACTTGTCTCTAAAGTTCCGTTGTTTGAACGGTGACTGGGAAAACTATTCTGTAGGTGGAGCCGTAGATGTCCCTGTAATGCGTGTAGAAGAAATGTACTTGATTGAAGCTGAAGCTGTAGGTATGTCACAAGGTGTAGCTGCAGGTGTATCCTTATTGAATTCCTTCATGCAGACTTACCGTCAACCTGACTATAACTGTATTGCAACAGAAACACGCAAGTTCCAATTGGAAGTATTGAAGCAGATGCGTATCGAATTCTGGGGCGAAGGTAATGCTTTCCCCTCTGCCAAGCGTATCAAACCGGGTATTATGCAAAACTACGAAGGCACCAATGCTCCGGAAGACATCTTTAAAATCAACTGTGAAGGAATCAAACCCATCTGGAATCTTTGTATCCCTATCAGTGAAATTAATGCAAACCCGGCTTTGGAAGGTTGGAACAACCCTGACCCATCGGCCAAGGTTACTGCTCCTTCTCCGGTAGGTGAATATTCACCGGCTAAGTAATAATAAGATAAAAGAGATTGAATATGAAAACATTAAAGAATATATTTAACGTATTGTTCGCTTGTGTCGCAGTAATCGGTTTCTGGTCATGCGATGATGAAGTGGAATATACTCCGGCTGAAGCCCCGACCAATGCACAAGTTTATTTTGCCAGTGGTCTTGCTTCAACTGTTAACTTGTCGTCGGCAGAGAATTCATTTACATTGAAAGTTCTCCGCGCCACAACCGGAACTGCAGCTACGGTGAATTTGAGCGTTACAGATGGAACAAACGGTAAGCTCTCTATACCTTCATCCGTATCATTTGATGCTACATCAAACAGCACAGATTTGGTAATCGGCTATAATGCTGCAGATTTTACTTACGATGAATTTGCGGAAGTGAGTATTGCCATTGAAGAAAATAGTACTACCCCTTACGGTATTGCCAACTACACATTCAATGTAGGAATTCCAGCTCCTTGGATTTCTTTGGGTATGGCTACTTATAGAGACGACCTCGTAACTACATTCTGGGCAACCGGTAATCCTGTATATCAAGTGGAGATACAAGAAAACCAAGAAGTTCCAGGCTTATATCGTTTGGTAAATCCATTCGGTGCCAACTATCCTTACAACGATCCGGGTGATTGGGATACTACTCAAGATTATTACTTAGAAATCAATGCCCAAGATCCTGAAGGTGTATATATTCCTCTTTGCCAAATGGGAACAGATTGGGGATATGGTTTCTGGAAAGTATGGAGTATGGCGAACTATTATATGGTAAGACAAGGGAAATCATTGGACGAAGTTAAAGCTGCCGGCTATTGCGGTACATTGAAGGATGGTATGATTACATTCCCGGCAGGTAGCTTGCTCTTTGGTATGACTAATTATAATGATGGTGCAAATTACACATCAAACGGAAGTGGACAATTCTTGGTTGCAATGCCTGGTGTTGTATTAGCAGACTATTCTGCTGAACTTGCATACATTGGATTATTTACAGGTGTTGACGGAAGCGTCCAAGCAGTTGCAGAAGCTACATTAGGTGCAGATGTTGAAGAAGCTAAACTTGTCGTTGTTAGTTCATCAGAAAGTGTAGATGCAACTGCAAACGCAATTGCGGCTGGTTCTATTGAAAGTGTAAGCATTTCGGCTACAGGTGAAGTTAAAATCCCATTACCGACAAACGCAACAAGTGGAAAATATAACATTGTACTTGTTACTTATGGTGGAGGTCAGGTGCAAAAGGTTGCTACAGCGACTTTCCAATATACTTCTGCCATTGAAGAAACTTGGACAGAGGTTTCAACTGGTAATTACAGCTACTCATTGTTGTATGATGAACCTGTGACGGAAGCTGCAACATTATATCAAAGCAATTTGGATAGCAAACGCTTCAAAATTGCTCCATGGGGTAATGAATGTGAATTGATTTTCACTTACGATACAGAAAGTGGTGAAATTTATGTTCAAGAATGTGAATTTGGTGAAGAATATGGTTCATATGGTATGATTTCTGCTGTAGATTATGCTATATATACTGAGGCTGAAACTCCAACCAGTTATTACGAAAACGGTGTGTTCAATTTGGGACTGGTATATTTTGTGTCGGCTGGATATATCGGTTATGGGTATGAAACATTCACTCTTGATACAGCAACTTTGAGTGCTGCTTCAAGAAGTGTTGCTACTCCTGTTTCATTTTCGAATACAAAAACAAAGCTTCCTATGATATATAAACCGCAAGTATTTAACCATTAATCATAAGAAGTTAATACCAAAAGAGCGCATCATTAAACGGTGCGCTCTTTCTCTATATAGTAAGTTATAAAAAATAAGTTGCATCAGTTTAGTAGTGTCATCCTGAGCGAAGCGAAGGATCTGAAAAGCGTTAGTTGATGTATTATATAAAAAGTGAGCGCTTACCAACAAGATGCCCTCTTTTTTTGTTATTTTTGCGGTAAACTGCGAAGATACTTTAATAGGGCTGCAAGAAATATTCAAGCAAGCTTGGTATTTCTCACTCGTTTATTTGTATCTTTGTCCCCGAACTATAGAATGTCGATTAATGAAAGAATTTGTAATATCTGAAGCAAAGGTAGAAACTGCAATTCTGGTAGGTTTGATTACTCAGACTCAAGACGAACGTAAAACTACGGAGTATTTGGATGAACTGGAATTCCTCGCACAGACAGCTGGCGCGGAAGTGGTGAAACGATTTACCCAAAAACTACCTTCGCCTCACTCAGTCACTTATGTAGGGAAAGGAAAACTGGAAGAAA
>CAZJFI010000089.1:0-6833 GCA_964545265.1 uncultured Phocaeicola sp. | reverse complement strand
TAGAGCAACAGACTCATAATCTGGAGGTCCCTGGTTCAAGCCCAGGCTGGTCCACAAGAACAAGAAGCGCTAATTGCAAGAAATCAAGCAGTTAGCGTTTTCCTTTTTTTGTTTCTTCGGATTGTCAGATATTCCATAATCATTGTTTTTATTAGTTTTTAAGGCTATAAATCCACTTGTCGCTACAACTTGGCTAAAGATTGTTTCATTTTGTCGTTCTGCTTAATGGGCATAAACTCCGCAGACCTCTATTTTGCAACAGATTTGAAGAATGGCCTTGTATGCGATTTCTGTCCGTCAGGCCAGACTTTTGCCGCCGGCTTCTTTCAGATTCTACCTCACGATAGACACCCTTGCCTTTGGCTATATGCTTCCCGTCATTAGGGCGCATTAGGGACTTTCACCCGTTAGAACATGCCCATGCTGGGCGTACCCACAAAGTGTCATTCTGAAAATCATCAGAATGACACTTTTGTATTAAAAGATAGGTAATTCTAATTCTTGACCTTAGTCAAATCATAAACACTCTGGCTGATGGTTTCTTGCAAAGTGGAATCGTTCACCATTCGAAGGGTGGTATCGTTTACTATCACAAAATACATGGGGCTGTTGCCATCGTCGGGAGTAAGCTTGACGGCCTTCTTCGCCTTGTTGTTCACAACCTTGTGAATTTCGTTCTTCTTGCCTTTCGAAGTAAAGGTCTGGTTCTTTCCAGGACCGGCTGCATCCAAATAAGTCATATCGAGTGTATACAGAGTATCAATACCATCGGTGGTAACTCCCAAAGTCAATACAAAATCAATTCCCGGCCCATCGGCAGCAGGAATAGTACCGGTAAATACTTCGTCAACTTCCATAATGGGGAGGGCATCCATTGTGGTATCTGCCATTTCTGCCTGTACGGTTTTCTTGTTATTTGATTGGCAAGAAGCCAAAGCTGCTACAAGGGCAGCAAACATGAGTAACTTTTTCATTGTGAATTGCTTTAAATTTATCAATCAACAGAAATAACAAACAGTTGTTGAAAAGGTTCAGAACTTGAAACGCAATTGCAAATACAAGTCGCTTTTAACGGATTTGTTGATTTGTTCCAAAGCTGTACCTATGATTTCTCTGTCGAAATATTGGGTCAAACCATATTTAGCCTGAAGAACACAATGTTTACCCCATTCATAACGGGCTAACAAGGCGTACCTCATTCCTTTGCCATAGAAAGAAGGAAATGAAAAACTGTAAAGCAATCCTTTTTCATACATGGAGATGCGAGAACTATAATCGTCGGTACAAAACCAGACTACCTGACCATCCAAACGCAAAGGAAAGTTGTTGAACAATACTCCCGCTCCTTGAGAAATCATGATACCTTGCGAAGCGGACTGATGACGATGGTGTACATTTACATAGTCTATGGTAGTTTTCAACATCCAGACATCGGAAGGTGTATAATTCAACTGGTACTTCCATCGTTGTTGGATATAGGGAAGAGTGGATTTGTTTTTGGAATCATCCGTATAGTCTTTCTGCTTGTTTTTATAGCGATATCTTATGAACATATCCAGTTCATAAGTAGGTGAATAACTTAATTGCACCAAACCATCAAAACCGGTAGTTTCTGCCTTGCTAACCAAATATTTTTTCCATGGAAAGTAGAAATAATCGGCATATGCATTTAATTTGAAGTAACGTAATAAATTGGTTTCCAAACCTATATAAATACCACTTTCATTTTGAACTGAACTCCCCTCGCCTACCGAACGAGCATAAATGCTTTGGTATGCCGCATCATAAAATCGGTGAATAACTGTAATTTGAGTATCCGATTTCGGTGAATAACGTAACATATTCAGTGTTGCTATCCGTCCTGCCTTGTCTATGGCTGTTTCGCCTGAAAAGGTGAATTGCTTGTAGAATAGTTTATAATTGATTCCAATATTGAAAAAATCCCTTCCACGGGCATAATAGGTATTGTAATAACGGGCTGTAGGATTCAACACCTTGTTGAAAACATTATAAACCGTTGTTAATCCCAGTTCATAATACTTTCCATTATAATGTATATTACTACCAATCACATGGTTAGAGAAAGAATTCCGTTTGTTGAAATCGGTAGTAGTACGAAAATAACCATCCTTTTTCAACGAGGTTATAAACCGGTTATCCACAGTTCCACTCATCTTCCGATAAGAATAGAAAGCATCGGCTGTCCATCGTTTGGAAAGTTGATAACTGATGGCTACTCCCTGGAAATAGTTATACTCATCGGTAGAAGAATGTTTCTTGATACCCTTTGATTGATTACCCAAAGTAGAAAGTGTAGCACTTTTACCCATACTGAAACCGATGTTGATAACTAATCCATAACCATACCCCAAACGATAGTTACCAATAGCCAATGCCTTGATTTTACCGATGTTACGAATGAGGAAATATGGTGAATAATAATCATATCCTTTACGGTTCTTGCCTTCGAAGAAAAGTTCGCCGGCATCTTTTTCTGCAGTTAATCCTATATATAAACGATCACTATAATGATAACTATATCTTACATTGTGATAGAACCCATATCCCAGATACTTGTTCTTATAGCCGGCCTTGGTATAAAAAGGAATGTCAACCCTTGTGGATAACTCGTGTTTACCCTTTTTCAACATTTGTTTGAAAGTTGGTTTATATTCCTCTTTCTCAACGGGTTGAAAGGTTATGAAAGGTAATAGATAACGAATAGTTTGCCTGTTCATATCTTCTACCATCATCAATTCTTTTTCGTTCTGTATGGAACCATATTTATAGATATAGTACAGTATATTTTCTATCAATCGGTCGGATAGAAAAGGAAATCTTTCCAACTGCTCTTTGGTTGCCCGGTTAATATCCAAGGGATGATTCTTCAAATCGGCCAGTTCTTCCAACAAATTCTCCCACTGATAAGAATTTTCTTCTTCATTTTCGGCTAATTGTTCGATTACTTCTTCCCAAGTAGTTTGTGCCGATAAGTTATTAACAAAGAAAAACATTGAAATACAAGTAATTGACATTACTTTCAACAAACTTATTAATTTTTCCATATTCAAATGTGTTTGATGTTAAATAATCTATTTAGATACAATACCCTACCATATTTCTTCGTACTTTTACATCGAAAATGAAACGGATACTGATTTTCATATTCCTATGCTCGTTGTCGTGCATTGCAACTTACTCGCAATCTAAGGAAGAAACAACTTCCATCAACGGATATATGGTACCTGTCTGTGTATATCAGGGAGATACCATCCCATCGTTGCGTATGCCTGTACTATACGTATTCAAACCCTTGAATCTCAACAGTGAAAAGAAAAGAAGGGAATATAACCGCTTGGTAAGGAACGTGAAAAAGACACTGCCCATAGCCAAGGAAGTAAACCGAGCCATTATTGAAACCTACGAATACTTACAAACACTTCCTGATGAGAAAGCCAGACAAAAACATTTGAAATTAGTGGAGAAAAGCATTAAGGAACAATATACACCTGTTATGAAGAAACTAACTTTTTCACAAGGCAAGCTGTTGATAAAGTTAGTAAACCGTGAAACCGATTCTTCTTCATATGAATTGGTGAAAGCTTTTCTGGGACCATTCAAAGCTGGGTTTTATCAAGCATTTGCATCATTATTCGGAGCAAGCCTTAAAAAAGAATATCATCCGGAAGACGAAGATGCTATGACAGAACGTGTTGTGTTACTGGTAGAAAGCGGACAACTCTAACTTTACTTTCTGAATTCCATCAGTTTATAGGCAAATTCCCAAAGTACAATTCCTGTAGTAACCGAAACATTAAGCGAGTGTTTAGTACCATATTGAGGAATTTCAATGCATCCGTCGCAAGCATTGACCACTTCTTGTTGTACACCTTTTACTTCATTACCCATTACAATGGCGTATTTTTTATCGGCATCCAATGAAAGATCACCCAACATGGTACTTCCTTCCACTTGTTCAATGGCAAGAACGGTATATCCTTCATTATGAAGTTCTTCTACAGCTTCCAAAGTATGTTTTTTGTAAATCCAATCTACTGTATCTTCGGCACCAAGAGCAGTTTTATGCATTTCGGGATGAGGAGGAGTAGCAGTAATGCCACAAAGATAGATACAGTTTACAAGGAATGCATCTGATGTGCGGAATACAGATCCTATATTATGCAAGCTACGGACTTCATCCAATACAACCACTAATGGAAGTTTGTCAGCCTGCTTAAATTCATCGACAGAAAGTCGGTTTAATTCGGTAATCTTGAGTTTTCTCATATTTTAATTGTAGTATTGATTTATATGGTTGCAAAGATAACATTAAATTGTTCACAACTGTTGAAAACCGGTGAAAACTTTGGGCACATATTTTAAAAAGTATTTCTTGCATAATTCAAAAAGCAGTATATGAAGATATACAAACCAACAATCCAAAAAATATAGCCTGAATTTAAATATTCAATATCAACACATTTTAATCCATATTTTGCATGTTCATAACCATAAAGTTTTTAACTTTGCACATTATTAACCATCTGTTGATAAAGAAGATAATATTACTGAATTACAACAGATAAGCCTGTTAATAGACAGTTAAATGACAATTATCCTCATGATAATAACTTATTAAGCAAGAAAATGGGGTATTATTTAATGAACACTATCAACAGACTATCATTATCAATATAAGTTCTTTTTTTTGAAAGGAAGAGAAATAATAAGATTATAATGAATAAATCGGAATGGTTGAAAAAGGGGTATGTTACCGAAGCGGTAGACAAGAACCTCGACTTGAAAGCAGAGATAGACAGACTGCGTAAGGAAAAGAATGCGGTAATCTTAGGACACTACTATCAAAGTGGAGAAATTCAGGATATAGCCGACTTTGTGGGCGATAGTTTGGCTTTGGCACAATGGGCTGCTAAAACCGATGTCGACATTATTGTTATGTGTGGAGTACATTTCATGGGTGAAACTGCCAAGGTACTTTGTCCGGATAAGAAAGTTCTGGTACCCGACTTTAATGCCGGTTGTTCATTGGCCGACAGTTGTCCGGCCGATCAATTTGCACAATTTGTCAAAGAACATCCCGACCATACAGTCATTTCCTATGTAAACACTACAGCAGCTGTCAAGGCAGTGACTGATGTGGTGGTGACTTCTACCAATGCCAAGCAGATAGTAGAAAGTTTTCCACAGGAAGAAAAAATAATCTTTGGTCCTGATAGAAACCTGGGTAATTATATTAACTCCATTACGAACAGGCAGATGCTTTTATGGAATGGAGCTTGTCATGTGCATGAACAATTTTCTGTGGAAAAGATTCTAGAACTGAAGAAGCAATATCCTGATGCTGATGTATTGGTACATCCTGAATGTAAGGGAGCTGTAGCCAAATTAGCCGATAAGGTAGCTTCTACTGCCGGCTTGTTGAAATATGCTATCAACAGCCCTAAGAAAGATTTCTTGGTAGCTACCGAAAGCGGTATTCTTCACGAAATGCGCAAACAGTGTCCTGAAAAGAATTTCATTCCTGTTCCTCCCGAAGATAGTACTTGTGCTTGCAATGAATGTAACTATATGCGCTTGAATACCTTGGAAAAGCTATATAATACATTAAAATATGAATGGCCCGAAGTGACTGTTGATCCGGAAATAGCCAAGGAAGCAGTAAAACCTATCCAACGGATGTTGGAAATATCAGCCAAGTTGGGATTATAATTATAATTAATAATAATAAGAGAGAGGATTCTCACGAACACTCTCTCTTGATGATTTTTATAAAACACTTTTTTAAAAAGTTAAATAAAATACACAACACTATGTGTATTTACAAATGAATTCATTTGAACTCATTTGATTTCTTAATTGTGTAGTAGGAGTATATATTACTATACTCCTTTGTATATATTTATGTGCAGTGTTTTTACGTAACAAAAGTAGTTATTGTTTTTATAGCTATAGTAAAGGAATATCTGACTTTTTTCTGACTTTTTTATAACCTTGATTCTTATTTTTCTATTTATACTATATTTGCGCAAAAATCAAAAATTAATCAACATGATAAAGTTATTGTTAGTTGAAGATAATTTTGATATTGCATCTTTTTTAACAAATGGGTTGAAAAAATTTAGTGATGAATATAAAATAGCTATTGCTAATAATGGAAAGGAAGCAATCAAACAATGGAAATTATTTAAACCTGATATTATAACTTCAGATATAAATATGCCTGTAATGAATGGATTTCAAATGGCTGAAATTATTCGTAATATTGATTTGCATATACCTATTATATTTTTTACCGGGTTCAATACTCGTGAAAATGTATTAGGTTCTTATGAAGTAGGTGCCAATTATTATTTAAAAAAGCCTTTTGAAATAGATGAATTTGATGCCCATATTAAAGGTATATTGAATAGAAATAGTAATAAATCAAATGATGATTGTTATAAAATAGGTTCTTTCACTTATTTAAAAAAGCATTTTATATTGAGGCATGAACCAACAAATGAGGAAATTCGTTTGACAAAGATGGAATCAGATGTACTTCTTATATTAGTTACAAAACTAAATGAACCCATTTCAAAGAATGTGTTTTATCATATTTTATGGAATCCTAGTAATGATGAGAAATCTTTACAGAATTGTTTATATAAACAAATAAAGAATATGCGGAAATATATCAAAAGAGATTCAAATGTACAGATAGTTTCGTTATCTCGAATAGGATATAAACTAGAGGTAAAATCTACATGACTTAGTATATACCTTAATTCCGCAATCAAAAAAATAGATAAAATCCAAACCGTTGATACAAAATA
>CAZJFI010000088.1:0-6854 GCA_964545265.1 uncultured Phocaeicola sp. | reverse complement strand
ATTAGATTTAAGGTTAATGAAGATTGGGTGTCTGGGATAGATACCCTTCTTTTTTCTAGGAATTGTTTAAGCAAATAAAGCTATAAAATAAAAGTGGATGTATCATAAAATACACCCACTTTTTATTTCTATAGAATTGAATTACAATTTAATTTTCAGAATCTTGCCACTATGACCTTCAAGCGATACATGAGTTGGTTTTCCTGTTGCTAAACAAATGTTTTCTGTTGTTTTGGTCAGTAAATCGGTTGCAAGATAGGAATCGTTTTGAGGAATACCCAAATACTCGAATGCATGTGGTGGAATGTTGATACCACAACGTGCAGGCATTTCATCGAAATTCACCACAATGAGTAGCAATTCATTTTCATGTTTACGGAAGAAAGCGTATTGTTTATGCTCATTGAATGTCCATCCTTCTAAATTAGCATAGGTCAAATCGTAAAATTCTCCCTCACAAATGGCCTTTTCTGTATTACATAAATTAAGAAGGATTGTATAGAAACTTTGCAGACGTTTTTCCTCTGCTGTAAGAGTCTTACAGTCAAACTTACCTCCACTACGCCAACGACGAATACTGTCTACACTCCAATAATCAAAAATGGTTGTACGTCCATCTTGTCCGCTGAATCCTTCACTGTCCATGCCCATTTCACCAAATTCCTGGCCGAAATATACCATTACTGGATTGGTATTCATACATGCCGAAACAATCATGGCTGGAATAGCCTTAAAGCCATTTCCGGCAAAGAAATCAGAAGCAATACGCTGTTCATCGTGGTTTTCCAAGAAGTTAAGCATTCGTTTCTGGATGCCCTCTAAGTTTTGCCAACGATATTGAATGGCAGTTGCCGAATCATATCCGCAAGTCAATGCTCGTAATGTATCATAAAGACCTACTTTATCATACAGATAATCAAAATGTCCATTGAATAAGTAGTTACGATATTCATTGGGATTATATACTTCGGCAATGAAAATGATATCAGGATAAGATTCCTTGATTTGTGGTATAACCCATCCCCAGAACTCTACGGGAACCATTTCTGCCATATCGCAACGGAAACCATCAATATTCTTGGAAGCCCAGAACAACAGAATGTCCCGCATCTTCAACCAGGTATCAGGAGTAGGAAAGAAATGCTGGCTACGTCCGTTCATATAGTCTACACCATAGTTCAGCTTCACTGTTTCATACCAATCATTTATGTTTGGCCATGCATCAAACTTATCATTTCCAGTAGCTTTGGCAGGCATTTCCACGTAAGGCTCCGGTGCATTCATGTGCAAGTCAATATTACCTTGAAGCGGTTGTCCCGGTATATAATAAAAATTGTTTTGTGCACTAAATGCCATGTCCTTGTTATCATTATCTCCCAAATCAACGACACCTTCTGGCTTGGCATCCGAACCATATTGACGGGCTACATGATTAGGTACAAAATCGATAATCATTTTCAACCCTGCCTTATGTGTACGATTCACAAGATTTTGAAACTCCTTCATACGGTCGGGTACACTGGTGGCCAAATCAGGATCCACATCGTAATAATCCTTAATGGCATAAGGCGACCCAGCCTTTCCTTTTACTACCGCAGGATGGTCAGGACGGATACCATAACGACTGTAATTGGTTTGTGTAGCATGTTCAATGATACCGGTATACCATATATGCGTTGCTCCAAGTTTCTTGATTTCACCTAAAGCCTTGGCAGTAAAGTCGGCCATTTTGCCGCAACCGTTTTCTTCTAACGATCCATTCTCTTTGCATCGCGGATTATTATTACCGAAAAGTCGGGTAAATACTTGATAAATTATAATCTTTTCAGCGTTATTCATCATAAGAGCTTAAATTTTTAAGGCACGGATTACACGGATTGCCACGGTTGTTGTTTCCGTGTAATCTGTATAGTCCGTGCCTATATCTTAAATGTTTTATTCGTTATGCAATACCGTGTGCATTTGCTTCCTTATCAATCTTTTTGATAAGTCCTTGAAGCACAGCACCTGGTCCACATTCAGTAAAATCGTTAGCTCCGTCCGTAATCATATTCTTTACAGTCTGTGTCCAACGTACAGAAGCTGTCAGCTGAGCAACCAAATTAGCCTTGATTTCAGCTGCACAAGTATGAGGCAAAGCGTCTACATTCTGATAGACCGGGCATTTGGGGTTATGAAATTCGGTTGCATTGATAGCAGCTTCCAATTCCAGCTTGGCAGGATTCATCAGAGGAGAGTGGAATGCACCGCCCACCTTCAAAGGAAGTGCACGTTTGGCTCCGGCTTCCTTCAATTTCTCACATGCTTTATTGATACCCTCAATGGAACCAGATATAACAATCTGGCCGGGGCAATTGTAATTGGCTGCTACAACTACTTCACCTTCACGAGTAACAGCATCACATACGCTTTCAACCACTTCATCGCTCAATCCTATAATGGCAGCCATGGTTGAAGGTTCTGCTTCACATGCCTTTTGCATAGCCATTGCTCGGGCATAAACCAACTTCAAGCCATCTTCAAACGATAAGGCTCCGGCAGCAACCAAAGCTGAAAACTCACCTAAAGAGTGTCCGGCTGTCATTTCCGGTTGGAAATCTTCACCCATGCAAAGGGCCGAAATGACTGAATGAAGGAATACAGCCGGTTGAGTTACCTTTGTCTGACGCAAATCTTCGTCTGTACCTTCGAACATGATATCTGTAATGCGGTATCCTAAGATATCGTTTGCTTTTTCAAAAAGTTCTTTAGCTAAAGCGTTGTTTTCGTACAGGTCTTTACCCATACCAACAAACTGTGCTCCCTGTCCGGGAAATACAAATGCTTTCATTCTTTCTATTTATAATTTTATTAAAACGGTGCAAATTTACAACTAATTTTCGGAATAGGAAATACATTTATTGAGTGAAAGCTTTGGTTATGTGAAGATAAACCTCTATTTTTGCTTGATTAATGGTTAAACTTAAACTAAAAACTATTAAATAATGACAAAAAGAGTATTGGTAAGTGGTGGTGCAGGCTTTATAGGATCACATCTGTGTACCCGTTTGATTGAAGAAGGTAACTACGTAATATGTTTGGATAACTTTTTTACTGGACGTAAGAAGAATGTAGAACATTTGGTAGGTAACAAAAATTTCGATTTGGTTCATCACGATGTAATCAATCCTTTTTGGACCGATGTAGAAGAAGTATATAATTTAGCTTGTCCGGCTTCACCAATTCATTATCAGTTCGACCCTATAAAAACAGCCAAGACTGCTGTTTTCGGTACTTATCACATGTTAGGGTTGGCCAAGCGTAACGGTGCCAAGATGTTACAGGCATCGACCAGTGAAATATATGGAGACCCCATTTCGCATCCTCAGAAAGAGCCCGATTGGGGAAATGTAAATCCCATCGGCGTTCGTTCTTGTTATGATGAAGGCAAGCGTTGTGCCGAAACTTTCTGTATGGATTATCATCGTTTGCATGGAGTACGTTCTAAGATTATCCGCATATTCAATACCTATGGGCCTAAAATGTTGCCTGACGATGGACGTGTAATCTCCAATTTTGTAGTACAGGCCTTGAAAGGTGAGCCTATTACCATCTATGGTGACGGACATCAAACTCGTAGTTTCCAATATGTTGACGACTTGATTGAAGGAATGATGCGTATGATGCAGACCGAAGACAGCTTTACCGGTCCTATAAATATCGGAAATCCTCGTGAATATACCATGTTGGAATTGGCAGAATTGGTTTTGGATCTGACCGGTTCCAAATCAGAACTCATATTCAAGCCATTACCTCATGATGACCCTCGTCAGCGCAGACCGGATATCACTTTGGCCAAGACCAAGCTCGATTGGGAACCCACTGTTCGTTTGGAAGAGGGGTTACTGAAAGTTATTGATTATTTTAAGAATCTTTTTGCCGAATAATAATGCCAGTAGAATTATCACATACCGATCATTCCCAATTCACCATATTGATAGTAGACGATGTGGTGTCCAATGTTCTTTTGTTGAAAGTATTGTTAAGTAAGGAAAAATACAATATCTTAACGGCTTCGGGTGGTAAAGAAGCGATTGCTTTAACAATAGAGAAGAAACCCGATTTGATTTTGCTGGATGTGATGATGCCTGAAATTACAGGTTTTGAAGTCGCTCAAAAGTTAAAGGAAAATCCGGATACCAGTCAGATTCCCATCATTTTTCTGACTGCATTAAACTCTACTGAAGATATCGTGAATGGTTTCCATGCCGGAGCCAATGATTTCATCACCAAACCCTTTAACAAGGAAGAATTGTTGGTGCGTGTAAACCATCAGATTTCGTTGGTGGCAGCCAAGCGCCTTATTCTACAGAAAACTGAGGAATTACGTCGTACCATTGTGGGTCGCGACAAACTATATTCGGTTATTGCACACGATTTGCGTTCACCGCTTGCATCCATTAAAATGGTACTTAATATGTTGGTACTCACTCTGTCCAAAGATACATTGGGACAAGAAATGTATCAAATGCTTGAGATGGCCAATCACAACACTGAAGATGTATTCTCTTTGCTCGACAATCTATTGAAATGGACTAAGAGCCAGGTGGGCAAGTTGAATGTGGTTTATATGGATTTCGAAATAAACGAAGTGATTAATGGTGTAACAGAAATATTCACATTAGTATCCAATACCAAAAACATTGAGATTGTCAATAAGTCTGATGCAGCTATAATGGTTCATGGTGATATTGATATGTTGAAGACTGTATTGCGCAATTTGTTGAGCAATGCACTCAAATTCAGTTATGCCGATTCACAGATTATTATTGATACTTGTATCTCTGATGGTAAAGCGGTTGTCAGTGTAAAAGATTCGGGTAAGGGAATGAGTAAGGAAGACCAAAATAAACTCTTGAAGACCGAGACCCATTTCAGCAGTTATGGTACCAACAACGAAGAAGGCTCCGGCTTAGGACTTCTCCTTTGTCAAGACTTTGCCATCAAGAATGGTGGAAATTTATGGTTTGAGTCCGAAGAAGGCAAGGGGTCTACGTTCTACTTCTCTGTACCTTTGAGTATCGTGTAAATAAAAATATGTTCTGTACAGCTCTACTAGTTTTATAGGCTCAGTGTCATAACTACCGGATTGTGGTCACTCATTTCAAAATCAATTGTTTTATAATCTACTCCAGATAAATTGGATGAGTGGAAAATATAGTCTATCCGCAACAAGTTCTTCATCCCCTTGTAAGTCGAAGCAAATCCGTCGCCTGCAGTTTGGAATCCATCTTTCAGATTACCTTTCAGCGTTTCATACGTATACGTTCCAGGAGTGTCATTAAAGTCACCACACAATATAGTAGGGTATTCTGTAGCCATTACAATTCCCTTAACCAATCTGGCTTGACGGCTACGTTCAATCAAGTTAGCTTCCAAGTGGTCATTGTAATTCAAGTAAATCTGTCTTTCTCCACCTTCATTGGCTGCAGCACGCGCCTGTGCTGCTTTGGAACGCATTCGGTCGAAACTGGTTGTTTGCATGTGTACATTAAAGACACGGATGGTCTTTTCATCCACAGTTATGTCAGCCCAAATGGCACAATTGTTCGTTTCCGGAAATTCAATTACCTGCGACTGTTGGATAGGGTAGCGGCTGAAAATAGCCATGGAACGTCCTTCCGGTGTATAATAATAAGGTAAAAACTTCGAAAAGGTCGTACAAATATCCTCATTAGTAAAGTCACCGTTTCCGGCATATTCTTGAAAACAAATAATGTCTACATTCTGGGCATTGGCCATATCAGCGAATTCCTTTGCCGAGTATCCGGTGATTTCTCCTCCGAAGGAATGAGTATTATAGGTTACAACCTTCAATGCATGACTGGAACCATTAGCATCGCCCCCAAACGGATTCCACATGGAAGTAATGTACTGGTAATTGGCTACGATTGCCAGTAAAGCCACAAATGCCCAACGCTTCCAGCGGCAAATCCAATAGATTAGCATCAAAGCACTTAATACAACCAAGAGTGGCTTACCTAATGAAAGGTAGGCCGAAAACATGCTGTATTCCGGGCTAATATATCCGGCAAAGTGTGCAAATATAGAAAATCCTAATAAAAGGAATGAAAAGACAATGGTCAAAAAATATCCCAGTCTATAAACTGCAAGTTTTCCCATAATTCGACAGATTCAATCTAACCTAAAGTTTAGTATTTATTTCAACAACAAATATACGAAAAAATAATAGTATCTATCAAATTTGTCGTAAATTTGCAAAGTAATTTTAGGTTATCTATGGGAAAAAGGATTTTAGTTGCAGAAGATAATGACAGTAATTACCTTCTTTTGAGTATTATTTTACGAAAAAACTATGAAGTCTATCGTGCCTTGAATGGGGCAGAAGCGGTGGAATTTTGCCGTGAAAATTGCCCGGACTTGGTCTTGATGGATTTCAAGATGCCGGTTATGGACGGCTTGGAAGCTACTCGTACCATTCGTGAATTCAATAAGGAACTCCCTATCATAGCCCTAACAGCCAATGCTTACGACAGTGACCGCGAACATGCCTTTGATGCCGGCTGTAATGACTATATGTCAAAACCAATCGATGCCACAGCGCTTCGTATCTTGTTGCAAAAGTTCTTGGGATAATTATTCGGCACGTTTTGCCTTTTCCCAAGCACCATTGCTTTGACCTTTTCTTTTCTTCAAGTAAATCATTCCTTTTATGACATTCACATTCATGAAAAGGAAATAATAAGGTATATAGAGTATTTTGCTCTTTACGGAGCGGGTGGCCATGTGGTGACCATACAAACCTCCGCAGTAAAACATCAGTTGCATTACCAATAACACAATATATATTTCGG
>CAZJFI010000087.1:0-6951 GCA_964545265.1 uncultured Phocaeicola sp. | reverse complement strand
AAAATTTAATTTACATACCATAGGGTAGCCCATTAATTACTGACTTTACTGACTTATTGACCTCCATGATGAAGAATCTGACAATTTCATGAACAAGGAGTTTGGACAAATCAGAACTTGTATGGTGGATGGTGAAACATATTTTGTGGGTAAGGATGTGGCTTCGGCTTTGGGGTACAAGAATACGAAAGATGCTTTGGCGCACCACGTGGACGAAGAAGATAAGCTGGGTGAACGAATCGTTCTGTCAGGTCAAGCAAGGGAAACCATTATCATCAACGAATCTGGACTCTACGCCCTTATCCTCTCCTCCAAGCTCGAATCGGCCAAACGATTCAAACGATGGGTCACTTCGGAAGTCCTTCCCTCCATCAGCAGATTAGAAATGAGCATATACAGATCCTTCCTCCCGATGGTCGTCAGGATGACAAGAGTAAACGACGCTTAGGATGATAAAAAGAAAGGGTATGCCAAAACATGACATACCCTTTTCTCTCTTTTTAATTTATATTATTGTAACGCAATGGTCTTGACTTTCACGTCTTGTGAATTGCCACCCACCATAATGTCGAAGTTACCCGCTACACCGCATACGGTATTGGTTTCGGTGTTCCACCATTCCAATTGCTTGGGGGTGAGTTCCAGTTCCACCTGTACGGTTTCGCCTGCCGGGATGTGTACACGCTTGAAGGCGCGGAGGGTCTTGATAGGACCTTCGGCATCGCCTTGCTTCTTGAGGTAGAGCTGAACCACTTCGTCGCCACACATCTTGCCGCTATTGGTTACAGGAACCACTACCTTCACTGCTTCGCCTATCTTGGCCGATGCCGGTACCTGGATGTCGCCATAAGCAAATGTGGTGTAGCTCAAACCATAACCGAACGGATAGAGCGGTTGGCCCTGGAAGTAACGGTAGGTGCGGCCTGCCATGTTATAGTCTTCGAAATCGGGCAATTGGTCGATATTCTTGTAGAAAGTAACAGGGAGCTTGCCCGAGGGGTTATAGGCACCGAACAAGACATCGGCCACGGCCTTGCCACCTGCCTGACCGGGATACCATGCCTGAACGATGGCTTGACAAGACTTGGTTTCGGGTACCAAACCGATAGGTGAACCCGAGCAGTTGATGAATACCACTTGCTTGCCGGCAGCTGCAAGTGCCTGAAGCAATTCGCGCTGAACGGCCGGGAGTTCGATATCGGTACGGTCGCCACCACGGAAGCCCGGCAACTTCACACCCATTTCTTCGCCTTCCAAGCGAGGAGAAATACCTCCGACAAAGACAATGACATCGGCATCCTTCGCCTGAGCCACTACCTTCGGGATGTTTACGGTTTCCTTGAAGCCCATATCGAAGTTGAGCTGGGCAGCACCCGCATTGTACTTGAACTGGAGTTCGATGTTATACGACTTGCCTGCTTCGGCCTTCATGGTGTAGTTGGTGGTGCGTCCGCCGTGGTTGTTCTTGAATCCTTTCACCTTTTCGCCATCAATCAGCAGGTCGCCGGCACCGCAAGTATACATTTCGAATATTACATCGCCCGATTCCTTCGGAGTATAGACACTCTTGTAAGTGGCCGAGAAGTCGGTGAGGTTCACACCCGGAGCAAACACGGTAGCGCCCATGGTGCAAAGGCTGAACGGACTTTCCATCTGCATGGTGGCCACGGGTTCGCCTTCGAAGTTGGTATTGTTCCAATAGGTAGCGGTAAAGCCTTGTCCGCCTTCCGATTTACATTGGTTGTACACGCTGCGTGTAAGGGTTCTTTCCACCCAGCTGCAACCGGGTATGTATACCACCTTATCGTCCTTGCCGGCAGCTTGCCGGATGCCTTGGAGGATGGTTGTGGTGTGGGCAGGAGTACCGTTGTAGTTACCCCATTGCATCACCGAGTCGTTGGCATTGGGACCCATCACGGCGATGGTCTTGCCACCCTTTTGCAACGGAAGGATTTGGTTCTTGTTCTGTAACAAGGTGATGGATTTGCGTGCCATGTCGAGGGCCAATGAATCGTGCTTGGCCGAGGCTACTACCGAGTAAGGAATCTTGCTCCACGATACGTCTTCAAGGTTGTCCATTTCACCCAATTCGAAGCGGGCCTTCAACAGACGCTTTACGGATACGTCGATGTCTTCTTCCTTGATCAATCCTTGCTTGACACCTTCCATCAAGGCCTTGTAGCTGGAGCCACATTCCAAGTCGGTACCGCTCAATACAGCAGCAGCCGAGGCGCTGGCAGCATCGGGGTGAGTCTTGTGTCCGCCCTTTTCCTTATAGAAGTCGTTGATGGCACCACAATCCGATACCACAATGCCTTCGTATCCCCATTCTTCGCGGAGGATGTGCATCAGCAACTGGTCGCTACCGCAACAAGGATTACCTTCAAAGCGGTTGTAGGCGCACATCACTTCCTTTACCTTTCCTTCCTTGACCAGTACTTCGAAAGCAGGGAGGTATGTTTCGTACAAATCGCGCGGGCTGATGTTTTCGGCATTGAATTCGTGGCGGTTCCATTCCGGGCCTGAGTGTACGGCATAGTGCTTGGCACATGCATGGAGCTTGTCGTACTTTTCGCCGGCATCCGAGCATTGCAATCCGTTTACTACGCTCAAGCCGAGGACTGACGAGAGGTAAGGGTCTTCGCCATAGGTTTCGATACCTCTGCCCCAACGCGGGTCGCGGAAGATGTTTACATTAGGCGTCCACATGGTAAGGCCTTCGTAACGGTCTACTTCGCCTTCCTGTACGGCCTTGGTGTTCTTGGCGCGTGCTTCGTCCGAAGCGGCGATGAACACTTCTTCCAAGGTCTTTTCGTCGAAGGCGGCCGCCATACCGATAGGTTCGGGGAATACGGTAGCCAATCCGCTACGGGCAATGCCGTGCAAGGCTTCGTTCCACCAGTTGTATGTCTTGATGCCGAGACGGTCGATACTGGCCGAATAGTCCATCATCAATGTAATTTTTTCTTCAAGTGTGAGCTGTTTTACCAAATCTTCGGCACGCTCTTCCGGGCTTAGGCTGTTGTCTTTGTAGGCTGGCTGGTTAGTGCAGGCACTGAGCAAGGCTACAGAAGCAAACAAATACAAAAATCTTTTTTTCATGTTAATATAGTTTGTTAATGATTTGTTTATAATCAAGGTATAAAAATAAGTTGCATCAGTTTTGTAGTGTCATCCTGAGCGAAGCGAAGGATCTGAAAAGCGTTAGTTGATGTATTCAGATTCTTCACTTCGTTCAGAATGACACAACTGATGTAGTTTTTTTTTTTATTTCACTATAATAAGGTATCCTTACTTTGCAAAGATAGAATGATTATGGAAAATTAATGTGTAATTTTTCGATGAATACGGGTAAAAATTGTTCGATTGTAAAAAAAACGAAGAAAATTGTTGCGGAAATTCATCGAACCCTTTACCTTTGCACCGATATTTCGATATGGGGTGCCTTAACATGACGGGCTGAGAACATACCCTTTGAACCTGATCCGGGTAATGCCGGCGTAGAGAATTTGTTAGAGGAACTATCAGTTGCTCTTCAACCATACCTTTACTTCCCAATGGACCTGAACATCGGGCTACTTTGCTCCGAAAGAAAGCCATGGAAAACGGATATGCCGCACAAGCAGGAACCAACGTATTGGGACATCTGACTATACGATTTTAGTTTTCCCTATATCCTGTCATCCTGAACGTAGTGAAGGATCTGGAGACATAAACGTGGAAGTAAACAGATTCTTCGCTTCGCTCAGAATGACACGACTGATGCAGGTTATTTTTTTTATTTCACTTAAAAGGATTAAAGAATGGAATTGGAATTTATAGGAACTTTGGTGGGGCTTGTCTATCTGTGGTTGGAATACAAGGCAAGCATCTACTTGTGGATAGCCAGCATTGTGATGCCCACCATCTATCTGTTTGTGTATTTCGATGCAGGACTCTATGCCGACTTTGGTATCAATGTCTACTACCTGGTGATTGCCCTCTATGGATGGATGACCTGGAAGTACGGAAAAACATCGGCCTCGGCCAAGAAGGAAGTGAAGGAACTCCCCATTACCCACCTGCCGAAGCGAGGATGGATAAATGTCGCATTGGCCTATGTGGTTTTCCAATTCCTGATAGCCTGGATATTGATACGGTTTACCGATAGCAATGTGCCTTGGATGGATGCCTTTACCACCGCACTGAGTATTGTGGGCATGTGGATGCTGGCCCGCAAATATGTGGAGCAATGGGGTGTATGGCTGGTGGTGGATGTGGCGAGTGCAGGCCTCTATATATATAAGGAATTATATTTTACGGCCGTACTTTATGCGCTTTACGCAATAATCGCTATCTTTGGATACAAGAAATGGAAAAGCATGATGGTATGAAACAACCGATGGAAGCCGTAATCCTGGCCAATGGAGAATATCCCACCGCCCAGCGGCCTTTGCAAGTATTGAAGGAGGCTGCTTATGTGGTGTGTTGCGATGGAGGAGCCAATGAATACATTGCCCAAGGGCATGTGCCTCATCTCATCATAGGCGATGGCGATTCGTTGAGCGAGGAGAACCGCTTGCGCTATGCGCATCTGCTACATCGCGTATCCGAACAGGAAACCAACGACCAGACAAAGGCGGTGAAGCATCTGTTGGCTGAAGGCAAACGGAGAATAGCCATTGTAGGAGCCACCGGCAACCGGGAGGACCATACATTGGGGAATATCAGCTTGCTGATGGAATATAGACGAATGGGTGCCGAGGTGTGTATGTACACCAATCACGGGGTGTTTATACCTTGCAAGGATACATGTACGTTTGCGTGTAGCCCCAACCAACAGGTGTCCATCATTAACTTTACGGCCAGGGGACTGAAAGCAAAAGGCCTTGCCTACCCTATTTATGACTTCACAAATTGGTGGCAAGGCACTTTGAATGCGTGTACAGATACTTCCTTCACCATCGAGGCCGAAGGAGAATATCTGTTGTTTCTCAATTATTTGCAATAATCCGACCAGTCTACCAGTCGCATGTCGCCCTTCTTCAACAGGGCATCGTGCATACCGAGGGCAGCAGCTATATGGTGCGGAGTCTGACCCTTGGAAGACATCTTAACGTAATCCCAAAGAAGGTTCTTGTAATCGGGGTGTGCACAATTTTCGATGATGGCCTGTGCACGTTCTACCGGGCTCTTTCCACGAAGGTCGGCAATACCTTGTTCGGTAATGATGACATTCACATCGTGTTCGGTGTGGTCGTGGTGAGAAACCATCGGTACAATGGCACTGATCTTACCTTCCTTGGCTACAGATGGGCAAGAGAAGATGGAGATGTAGGCGTTGCGGGTAAAGTCGCCCGAACCACCGATACCGTTCATCATCTTGGTACCTGTAATGTGAGTGGAGTTCACGTTGCCATAAATGTCGGCTTCGATAGCGGTATTCATGGAAATGATACCCAATCGGCGCACAATTTCAGGATTGTTGGAGATTTCCGACGGACGCATCACAATCTTATCGCGGAAGAAATCAATGTCATCGTAAATGCCTTGCAAGCAATCGTTGGTTAGGGTGAGTGAACAAGTACTACCGAATTTGACACGACCGGCGCGAATCAAATCGACTACGGCATCTTGAAGCACTTCGGTATACATATCGAAGGCAGGAATGCTCTTCTCGCGCCCCAAAGCACCGAGTACGGCATTGGCAATGTTTCCTACACCACTTTGCAACGGAAGGAATGTGGATGGAATGATGCCACGCTTCATGTCGGCCATGAGGAAATCGGCCACATTCTGGCCAATCTTATCGGTAATAGGGTCGGGAGCGGTAAAGCCGCGTGCTTCATCGGGCTTGTTCACTTCTACAATACCCACAATCTTCTTCGGGTCTACCTGTACATAAGGCATACCGATGCGGTCGCTTGCCTTATAGATAGGAATTTCGCGGCGATAAGGCGGGTCGAGCGGTTCGTATACATCGTGCAAGCCCATGCAATTCTTGCTATGAGCGGCATTGAGTTCGATAATCACCTTGTCGGCCAAGCGGGCGATAGTGGGCGAAATGCCTCCGGCGGCGGTCAGATAAACTTTACCATCAGGAGTCACTTCACAAGCTTCGAGGATGGCCACATCGACCTTGCCCATAAAACCATAGCGCACTTCCTGTGCCATTTGTGAAAGGTGAATGTCGTTATAGGCAATTTCGCCATTGTTTACCGCCTTGCGGAAATCGGGGTTGGTAGTATAAGGAGCACGATAGCGGATAGCCTTTACGCGAGAAAGGATACCGTCGGTAGCATCGCCTGTCGATGCACCGGTAAAAATACCAACTTGAAATGGACGCCCTGCGGCATGTTCGACTTCGGCTATCTTGGCCACTTCGGGTGTAACGGCCTTAGGCGAACCGGCCGGAGTAAATCCGCTGAGGCCGATATTGTAACCATGTTTGATATAGCTGGCAGCTTCGGCTGCTGAAATGAGTTTGAATCCCATGATGTTATCTTTTTATATTAATACTTTCGGTTGAATATTTCTGAATAGATAAACGCCCTTCTGGCTTCCTCCTTGGAGCTCAGACGGATTTTCTTGTTGTCTGCTATAGTTTTCGGGGGCTGAGGAGGAGTGGAAGCTTTCTCTATAATAGGAGTTTTTTCTTTCTTCGGAGTTCTTTTCTTTTTCCTGATGACAGGTTGTTGCACCATGGGTTCAACCATAGGCATACCCGTTTCCTGTTCTAATTCAGGGAACATGTCTTCCAGCACTTCGTGAGGGGAAGCGGTGGATTCTTCCTTCTTGTCTTTCCTCATTTGTGCGATGACACCAAAGGCGGCAAAGGCAACAAATATAAGAATTTGAAAAATATCTTCCATAATAGTCTGTTTAGGAATGATGTGTCAAAGTTATGAATAAATCGATAAATAGCCAACAAAAAGACATAAAAAAAGGAAGAGAGCTTCGCAGCTGTCTTCC
>CAZJFI010000086.1:0-7007 GCA_964545265.1 uncultured Phocaeicola sp. | reverse complement strand
TCTGACTACGGATCAGAAGGTTACAGGTTTGAATCCTGTCGGAGTCACATAAAAAAGGTTCATCATTCGATGAACCTTTTTTGTATCTTCTTAGTTGGAGAACTGATTCAGGAGTTGGGTGATGTTCGCCGTAAACAAGCGGGCTGCGATAGCCAACAGAATGATACCAAAGAATTTACGGATCATATAGATACCCCCTTTCCCCAAGAAATGTTCCACCTTATCGGTCAGCTTCAATACGGTAAATACCCAGACCATGTTCAGCACCAAGGCTATCACAATATTCAGTGAAGCATACTCAGCACGGAGCGACAACAAAGTAGTGAATGAACCGGCACCGGCCAACAACGGGAACACCAACGGAACCAACGTAGCTTCCTTAATGGGGCCTTGATTCTTGAATATTTCAATATCGAGAATCATTTCGAGGGCCAATAGGAACAATACAAATGAACCTGCCACCGCAAACGAAGCGATATCCACCTGGAATAACTTCAGCAACATGTCACCGGCATAAAAGAATCCGATAAGTAATCCAAAGGAAATCAAGGTAGCCTTAATGGCATTCACATTTCTACCCTTGGCCTTCAAATCCAAAATAATGGGAATGGCACCGATAATGTCGATAACCGCAAACAGCACAATAAAAGCACTGGTCAATTCTTGAAAATTAAAAGTAGACAACATATCCATCATAATATTTATTTAAATCTGAGTGCAAAGATATAATAAAAAACAATAAATAGCGTAGTTCAAGCATGTTCTTTTCTCTGCTTTTACGTACATTTGTATGTTAAATTCTAACTTAACAAATATAAAATAACAATGGAAATAACAATGTACGATACTCTGTTGCAATTACCTCTTTTTCAGGGACTATGTAAAGACGATTTTACCAGCATCATCGAGAAAGTTAAGTTTCACTTTCATCAGTTCAATGCCGGCGCAACCATACTTACCCAAGGGGAACAATGCAACAGTCTGGTTTTTCTCCTGAATGGAGAAATCTCTTCGCACATCAACGACCCGCATCAGAACTACCGACTTAGTGAAGAGTTTCAAGGACCGTTCATCATCGAGCCGTACTCACTTTTCGGCATGAGCCCCACCTACAAGGCTACTTACAAGGCCGAGACCGACTGCAAGCTGCTCACCATCGACAAGAGTTTTGTCCTGTCGGATTTGAACAACTATGAAATCTTCCGCATCAACTACCTGAACTTGTTGAGCAACCGTTGCCAACAGATGGCACACCGTCTGCAATGCTGCCATGCAGGTAGCCTGCAGGACAAATTTATCGAATTCTTCCTGCACCGCTGCTACAAGCCCGAAGGAAAGAAATACCTGCATATCACCATGGAAGACTTGGCCAACCTAATTGGCGAAACCCGAATCAACGTATCGAGACAACTGAACGAGTGGCAACAACAGGAACTTATCCAACTGAAAAGAAAGGAAATATTCATTCCTGCCTTGGAGAAGTTAGCCAAAGAATTAGGCTATTAACAGGCTTTTTCGTATTTTTGCGATTTGATAATAAAATGAACTATGACAGAGACTCAGAATCCGTTTCTTACGGCTTATCATACTCCCCATACCACTGTTCCTTTCCACCTCATTCGGTTGGAACACTATGAACCGGCCATCTTGAAAGGCATGGAAGAACAGAACCGGGAAATAGAAACCATTATCAACAATTCCGAAGAACCTACCTTCCGGAATACCATTGTGGCACTGGAACGGTCGGGCGACTTGCTGAACCGTGTCAGCACCGTTTTCGGCAACCTCTTGAGCGCCGAGACCAACGATGAGATGGATGCTTTGGCAGAAAAGTTGATGCCCATGCTGACCGAGCACAGCAACAACATCACCCTGAACGAAGCCTTGTTTGCCCGTATCCATAAAGTATATACATCAGACCATTCAACACTTTCCGTCGAAGAAAACAGACTGTTGGAAAATACTTATCAGAGTTTTATACGCAGTGGAGCCAACTTGGCCGAGAAAGACAAGGAAACATTCCGTCAGATATCAGCCTCACTGAGTCTGAACAGCCTGAAGTTCTCGCAAAACCTGCTGAAGGAAAACAACAGCTACGAACTGGTCCTTACCGAAGAACAGCTCACCGGCTTACCCGACAGTGCTATTGAGGCCTATACCCAAACGGCCAAGGAAAAAGGGAAAGAAGGATACGTCGTTACTTTGTCTATCCCAAGTTTCGGCCCGTTCATGAAGTACAGCACTCACCGCGAACTTCGCAAGGAATTATATAAAGCCTATCATACCCAATGTACCCATGACAATGAGTACAACAATCTCGACATTGTCAAGACATTAGTCAACCTCCGTCAGCAACGGGCGCAACTGTTGGGTGCACCTACCGTAGCCGATTTTGTGCTCACCCGCCGCATGGCCGAAAACAGTGCGAATGTATATCGTCTGCTTCACCAGCTGCTCGATGCTTATAAGCCCACTGCCCTGCAAGAGTTGGAAGAAGTCCGCACGCTGGCCCGAGAGTTGGAAGGCGAAGACTTTGAATTCCAGCCCTGGGATTTGGCCTATTACGTGGAAAAGCTGAAGGAAAAGAAGTTCAACTTCAACGAAGAATCACTCCGTCCGTACTTTGAATTGAGTCGGGTTATCGAAGGCGTGTTCGGATTGGCCACCCGACTATATGGCATCACCTTCCACGAAAACAAGGATATCCCGGTATACCATACCGATGTAAAGGCCTACGAAGTATCGGACAAGGACGGCCAGTTCTTGGCGGTACTCTATGCCGACTTCCATCCACGTGCCGGAAAACGTGCAGGAGCCTGGATGACTTCCTATAAGGAACAATGGAAAGATGAGAACGGCAATAGTCGTCCACACGTATCGGTTACCATGAACTTCAGCAAACCATCGGCCGACAAGCCAGCACTGCTCACCTTCTCTGAAGTAAACACCTTCCTGCATGAGTTCGGTCACGCCTTGCACGGCATGTTTGCCAATACCACCTACCAAAGCCTGAGCGGTACCAATGTGTACTGGGATTTTGTGGAACTTCCCTCGCAATTCATGGAGAACTTCGCCATCGAGAAGGAATTTCTGAACACTTTTGCCAAACATTACCAGACAGGTGAAACCTTGCCCGAAGAACTGCTCCAGCGCATTGTAGATTCCTCTAACTTCATGGTGGCCTACAACTGCCTGCGCCAACTCAGCTTCGGTCTGCTCGATATGGCTTGGTACACCCGTTCCGAACCGTTCGAGGGCGATGTACGCACCTACGAAAAGGAAGCCTGGAAGGAAGCGCAAGTGCTTTCTAATATACCCGAAGCCTGCATGACAGTACAGTTCTCGCACATCATGGCAGGAGGTTATGCAGCCGGTTATTACAGCTACAAATGGGCCGAAGTGCTCGATGCCGATGCCTTCTCCTTGTTTAAGGAAAAAGGAATCTTTAATACCGACGTGGCAAACTCTTTCCGCACAGAAGTGTTATCGAAGGGAGGTACCGAACACCCCATGACCTTGTACAAACGTTTCCGTGGACAGGAACCGGGTATCGATGCCTTGCTTAGAAGAAACGGAATCATCCACTAAAAACAACAGCTATGAAACTAAAGAATCTCCTCTATATTCTATGTGCTCTCCCCTTCCTTTGGAGCTGCAACGACGAAGACGACGTTAACGAAATCTTTGCGAGTGGTCCTTGGTATGTAGTGAACTACTTTACCAAAGCAGACTGGAACAAGCGCAACGGTGAACCATATTACAAAGCCAATACCGGTGAAGGACAGGATGCTCTGAAGGTTATCCAACTCTTTACCCTCACCTTCAGTGATGACGGTACCTACCAGGGCACCATGCAGAATGCCAATTTTGAAGGAACCTGGAGTGCCGACGGCAAGGACCGAACTATACGCATTACAGTAAAAGGAAGCCCGAACACCTCTTCGCGCTTCAACAAACAATTGATAGAGACCCTGAACGAAGCCACTTTTTATCAAGGAGACAGCAACGTACTCATGTTAGGACCTTCCGACAAGAGAAGCTTCATTCAATTCAGACATAATCATAATTGACACTATATGATGAACACCCCCGAAGAAAAACAACTGAAACTTGACAAACGCTATATCCGCATGGCAAGCGTTTGGGCCGAGAATTCTTATTGTACCCGCCGTCAGGTAGGTGCCTTGATTGTGAAAGACAAGATGATTATCTCCGACGGATACAACGGTACTCCATCGGGATTTGAAAATATATGCGAAGACGGCAACGGCGTAACCAAACCTTACGTACTCCATGCCGAGGCCAACGCCATCACCAAGATAGCCCGTTCCAGCAACAGCAGCAACGGAGCCACCATGTACGTCACCGCCTCGCCCTGCATTGAATGCGCCAAGCTCATCATCCAGGCAGGCATCAAGCGGGTAGTCTATTCCGAAAAATACCGATTGGAAGACGGACTGGAACTCTTGAAGAGAGCCGGTGTCGAAGTAATCTACATTAATCCCAACGAATAAACCGATTATATCCCATGAACAATAATAAATCTTTTCGATTCATCCCCTTTATCATAGCGGCAAGTGTTGTGGCCGGCATCTTTATCGGCACCTATTACGCCAAACATTATTCCGACCAGAAGTTGGGCTTCAGCAACATGACCTCCAACAAGCTGAACGACCTGATCCGCATTGTCGACGACATGTATGTAGATACCGTAAACATGAACAATCTGGTAGAAGAAGCCATGCCTAAAATATTGGGCGAGCTCGACCCGCATTCTTCCTACATACCGGCCAAGGACCTCGAAGCCAGCAACGCCGAACTGAAAGGCAGCTTCAGCGGTATCGGTATCCAGTTCACCATTCAGGAAGATACCATCCACATCAATAGTGTTATCAAAGGTGGTCCGTCCGAAAAGGTAGGCCTGATGGCCGGCGACCGCATCATCGAAGTAGACGATTCCGCTTTTGTAGGTAAGATTGTAACCAACAACGAAGCCATGAAACGCCTGAAGGGTCCCAAGGGTAGCGAAGTGAAATTGGGCATCTATCGCCCCGGCGAAAAGGAAACCCTGTACTTCACCATCATCCGTGGAGATATCCCCGTCAAGAGTATCGAAGCCGCCTATATGATCAATGACAAGTACGGTTATATCCAAATCAACAAGTTCGGTGAAACCACGTACCCCGAAATGCTCATCGCTTTGGCCAAGCTGCACCAATCGCAATGCCAGGGAGTCATCATCGACTTGCGCGGAAACACCGGCGGCTATATGGGTCCTGCCATCCAGATGGTGAACGAATTTCTGTCGAAAGGTCAGCTGATTGTCTATACCGAAGGACGAAAGGCCGCCCGCGACAACTACCCGGCCAACGGTACCGGAAGCAGTCAGGAGTTACCCCTTATTGTGCTGGTGGACGAAACCTCGGCCTCGGCCAGTGAAATCTTTGCCGGAGCCATTCAGGACAACGACCGCGGACTCATCATCGGTCGCCGTACATTCGGTAAGGGATTGGTACAACAACCCATTGAGTTCCGAGACGGATCAGCCATCCGCCTTACCATCGCCCGCTATTACACCCCATCGGGCCGTTGTATCCAGAAACCATACACCAAGGGAAATGACGAGAATTACGAAATGGATATCCTTACCCGTTACGAACACGGTGAATTCTTCTCGCAAGATAGCATCAAGCAAGACGAAAGTCATATCTATTACACCTCTATCGGTCGTCCGGTATATGGGGGTGGTGGTATCATGCCCGACATCTTCGTACCGCAAGATACCACCGGAGTCACTTCCTACTTCAGCATGGCTGTGAACCGTGGTCTCACCCGTCAGTTCTGTTTCCAGTATACCGACCAGAACCGTCAGAAGCTCCAGAAATACGAAACCAGCGAAGAACTTCTCCAATACTTGAAGAAACAGAACCTGTTGGAAAATTTCGCCCGCTTTGCCGAGAGCAAGGGACTGAAGCGCCGCAACATCCTGATGTACAAGTCCAAGGAACCGTTCGAAAGAGTTCTTTACGGAAACATCATCTATAACATGTTCGACATGGAAGATTACCTGAAGTTCCTGAACCGGTCCGACCCCACTGTACTGAAAGCGGTAGAAGTATTGGAAAAAGGAGAATCGTTCCCGAAAGCTCCGGAAAAGCTTCAAAAATAACATTGCGGATGTGTCAAAATAGAAATCACCTATCAATGTGTCATTCTGAGCATCGCGAAGAATCTGAAAACAGCTGCTTTATGTATACAGATCCTTCACTGCGTTCAGGATGACACGACATTTTAATAGTGATTTCGTGTTTTGACTCTCATTGATTGCCCTCCTAAAAGAAAGAAAAAAGATGAAGGAACAAAAAAAACAATTGCGAAAACAAATCAAAGAAGCAAAGAAGAGTCAGCCCGCCCATGTGCTGGCAGCTCATTCTACGGCTTTGCTTAAGCAGTTGGAACAGCATCCGCGCTTCATCGCCTCACAGACTGTACTTCTTTATTATTCGTTGGGCGATGAAGTGCAGACGCATGCTTTTGTCGAGAAATGGCACACTACCAAGAAAGTGTTGCTCCCCGTCGTGGTAGGCGATGAACTGGAGCTTCGCCATTACATGGGCAAAGCCTGCCTTTGCGAAGGAGCCTTCCACATCGAAGAACCCACAGGAGAAGCTTTCACCGAATTCCACCAAATAGAATTGGCCGTCATCCCCGGTGTATCGTTCGACCGCCAAGGCAATCGCTTGGGACGCGGCAAAGGCTATTATGACAAGTTGCTTCCCAAACTCTCCTCATATAATATAGGTATATGCTATCAATTCCAGACACGCGAAGAAATACCGTCCGAACCATTCGATAGAAAGATGGACGAAGTCTGGACAGAGAATGGACTATGGAGTACCTACCCTTGTCATTCTGAGGAACGAAGTGACGAAGAATCTAAGAAGCGATAGTAAATAACAGATAATATATACAGATCCTTCGCTTTGCTCAGGATGACACTACAAAAA
>CAZJFI010000085.1:0-7009 GCA_964545265.1 uncultured Phocaeicola sp. | reverse complement strand
GGCGCTTCCGAAGGGAAGTATCCGCAGAAACTAACCAAGTAATGCATCATGCCACTCTTGTATCCGCCTTTACCTTGCGAAACTTGTGCCGTACCGGTCTTACCTGATACGTGGAATTGCTTGGAACCTGCCGGCTTACCCAATCCGACGCTTACCACTTTTTCGAGAATGGTTTGTATCTGTTCAATGGTCTTTGGAGAAGCAATAGCCGGATTCAATACTTCGGTTGGTATCTCTTCAATGATTTCGCCATCCTTGACGATAGATTTCACAAATTTAGGCTTCACCATCACTCCGTTGTTGGCAATAGCATTGTAGAATGTCAACGTGTTGATAGGCGGCACCTGTGTTTCGTATCCGATGGACATCCATGCCAATGCCGTTTTCGACCAATTGTCCTTATTAGGTCTGCGGATATTTGGTTGTTTGGCGGCACCGGGAATGTCCAGGTTCAAAGGCGATGCTATACCTAATTTATATAGGCCATCAACAAACTTTTCGGGTTGGTTGTGATAGTTCTCGTCAATTACTCTCGAAACACCAATGTTGGAAGATACCATCAATACTTTAGTCACATCGATGGCGCCATAACCTCCTCTATGCCAGTTATGGTCTTTCATAGGGCGACCGTGCATCATGTAAACTCCATGGCCGGTCTCTACAATTTGGTCGGGGGTAATCTTACCATCTTCCAAAGCTACCATAATAGAGGCGGTCTTGAAGGTAGAACCGGGTTCCATCATATCGGATACTGCATTGTTGCGGATTTCGCGATACACACCATCGTTGCATTTGGTCATATTTACAATCGCTTTTATATCGCCGGTCTTTACTTCCATCAAGATGGCTACACCTACGTTGGCGTTGATTTCCTTCAACTTGTCTACCAATGCTTTTTCGGCGATATCCTGCATACCTACATCAATGGTGGTAATGATGTCGCATCCATCTACAGGAGGTATGTCGACAATATTCAAGTATTTGTTCATTACCTTCTGGCGATGAGTGATACCGTCTTTCCCTCTAAGAATAGAATCGTAAGACAATTCCAAGCCGTTCTTTGCACCCAATTCTACATCGGAGTACATGTCGCCCAATGTACGCATGGCCAAAGAACCGAATGGCTTTTTACGTTGGTTGAACAATTGTTCATGGAATCCACCACGGTATTTGTTCATGTTGAATACCGGCAAAGCCTTTGCTTCCTTATATTGTATATAGGAGATGCGCTTGGGGTAAAGCAGATAGTTTCGGCTTCCCTTTTTACGACCTTTCAAAATATGATTCTTGAATTCCTTGGCACTCTTGTCGGGGAATATTTGGTTTAACCCTTTGCAGATGGAGTCTAAGTGCAACATCAAGAGTGAATCCTTCACTTCGCCACCCGCTTTAAAGTCCATATAGATTTTATATTCGGGAAGGCTACTGGCCATCAGCTGACCGTCGGATGAAATGATGTTACCACGATTGGGACGAACGGTTACATTTTCCTTAACGAAACGATCGGCTACATCTTGCCAATATTGTCTTTCTGCAAACATGATGACACCTGCCTTTACAACAATAGCAATACCCACCAACACCATCATGAAGATGATGAAGGAATAGCGGAGCATTATTTTCTTATGTTCAGGCGTCATGGCTCTTTACTTTTTAATGAGGTAGGGGCGACTGGTAGCTGTTTCCAGATGACTCTCCTCGGTGGATATATATTCTTCGATGCGCGATTGGCGGCTCTTTTCCATCAATTCGGAAGAGCGTGTAAGTGCATCGTACTTGATGTCAATCAATTCTTTCTTCAAACGGTCAATCTCAATCATCTCCTGTTGACTCTCATATCTATTGTTGATGTAGAAGATGGTCAGAATCATAATCAGAATCAAGAGATTAGCTTGTCTCTTGAAGAAGTCTGTTGCAAGGATATCTCCTCCCAATATGCTTTTGATGGACATGCGTTTCTCTTTCATTTTTTCTCTGCGATTCTAAGTTTGGCACTACGTGAACGTGGATTGCGAGTTACTTCATCGTCGCTTGCTACAATCACTTTATTGTTTATCAGTTTGAAGGGCGTTTGTACATTGCCAAAGAAATCTTGTGTAGATTTTCCTTCAATGTTACCCGTTTTCATCATGTTCTTTACCATACGGTCTTCCAACGAGTGGTAAGTGATAACCACCAATCTTCCACCGGGTTTCAGCATTTCGGTAGCCGATTGGAGCATTTCTTTCAATGCCTCCATTTCTTGGTTGACCTCGATGCGGAGGGCTTGGAAAACTTTGGCCAGCTCTTTCTTCTCGCGTTCACGGCCGAATAAAGGCTTTACAATCTCCAGAAAATCGCCGATGGTTACGATAGGTTGGTTGCTACGTGCCTTGACGATGACTGAAGCCAACTTCCGGCTATTCTTCAATTCTCCGTATAAATAGAAAATGTTAGCCAAACGTTCTTCATCGTACGTATTCACTACATCAGCAGCGGTGATGCCCGAACGCTTGTTCATTCGCATATCCAACTTCCCGTCGAAGCGGAAGGAGAATCCTCTTTCCGAATCGTCGAAATGGTGGGAGGATACACCCAAGTCCGCTAATACGGCATCTACTTGTTCTACTTCGTAATAACGAAGGAAATTGTACAAGTAACGGAAGTTGCTACGAACGAATGTAAAGCGTGTATCGTTTACGATATTCTTTTCGGCATCCTCGTCCTGGTCAAAGCTATACAAATGCGAATCGTAGTCCATCCTACGGAGAATCTCCTTTGAATGGCCTCCACCACCGAAAGTAACATCTACATAGATGCCTCCCGGTTGCAAGTTCATTCCCTCAACGCTTTCGTTAAGTAGAACAGGTACGTGATATGTTTGTTCTTCCATTGCCATAGGTTAAATACAATTGGTTGTTCCCTGAGAAACGATGAAGCGCTTCGTTGGAAACAAAACGACGTTTTCCTTGTTGTAAAACTATGTTTTCTTTATCGTAAAACTATGTTTTCTTATTCTGTTCCCGATGCTCCCATGATGGCTTCCAATTCCTTTTCGAATTCTTCGGGAGCCATGAACGGTTGGTCGGCTATTTCTTTTGACCAAATTTCGATGGTGTCATCCATGCCTATGAAACGTACATCCTGTTGGATGTTGGCCAGTTTCTGATAACGTTTAGGTATCAAGAAGCGCCCGTTGGCATCGAGTGTGATGATTTCTACGTCCGATACGAATTGTCTGAAAATCATCTGGTGTTTCTGATCCCAACGATTCAATTTACTTCTTAATTCGTTCATCTGCTCGTTCCAGGCACTCTCCGGATATAGAATCAGGCAGTCTTGATAGGTGTCTTTGCGCATGATAAGGCATTCCTCGGCCGCAGCTTGTAGCTGCTTCCTAAAGATGACCGGAAGAAATACTCTTCCTTTGGCATCTGCTTTTGCTTCTGAATTGCCTAAAAAATGCATGTTTTACACCTTAATATATTAATTCGCTGTAAAATTACACAATTCCCCACAATTCCCCACCATAAAACACAAAAAATATTTTCATAAGTTTTCAACAGCATATTAAAAGAGCGTTTGGAGCATCTTTATCTGTCCCATAATTGCAAAAACTGATATTTTTTTAGGATATAGGCACATTTTTTTGTAATAAATTGCCGAGATAAAAAAAGATAAGTTACATTTGCAGTTGAAAAAATTATTAAAATGGCAGACGATTCTATTTTTTTAATCGATATAGACCGAATTTTAGAACAGAAAATGGGCGAAAAGTGCAAGTATATTCCTCGTTTTCTGGTCTCCTACTTGAAGCGTATCGTTCATCAAGATGAACTGAATGTGTTTCTTAGTGGAGCAAAGGATAAAGTAGGTGTAGACTTCCTGGAAGCTTGTCTGGAGTTCTTGGATGCGAAGGTAGAGGTTAAAGGGATGGAGAATTTGCCGGAAGAGGGTAAATGTACTTTTGTAAGCAATCATCCGTTGGGCGGATTGGATGGTATTTCCATTGGTTATGTGTTGGGTAAGAAATACAATGGGAATGTGCGTTATCTGGTCAATGATTTGCTGATGAACTTACGTGGCTTGGCTCCATTGTGCATACCTGTTAATAAAACAGGTTCCCAGTCGCGCGATTTCCCGAGGATGGTAGAGGCCGGATTCAAGGATGATAGTCACATGATTATGTTTCCTGCCGGACTTTGTTCACGTCGTCAAGGGGGAGAAATTAAGGATTTGGAATGGAAGAAAACATTCATAACAAAGAGTGTAGAAACTCAACGGAATGTGGTGCCTTTGCATTTTGAAGGGCGGAATTCCAACTTCTTCTACAATCTTGCCAATGTATGCAAGTTCTTGGGTATCAAGGTTAATATAGCAATGTTGTATTTGGCTGATGAAATGCTTAAGAATCGTCATAAAACATTTACCTTGTCGATTGGGAAACCTATTCCTTGGCAGACTTTTGACAAATCCAAAACACCGGCCGAGTGGGCGCAGTATGTGAAGGATGTTGTCTATAAACTTTAAGAGAAAAAAAGAATACAGATATATGGAAGATATTATTGCACCGATTAGCAGGGATATTCTAAAATCGGAGTTGACAGAAGAGAGACGTCTGAGATTCACGAATAAAAGTCATAACGAGATTTATGTCGTTACAGCTCATAATGCTCCAAATGTGATGAGGGAGATTGGCCGATTGCGAGAAATCGCTTTCCGAGCTGCAGGAGGAGGTACGGGCAAGTCTATGGATATTGACGAGTATGATGTAATGCCCAATCCTTACAAGCAGCTCGTAGTGTGGAATCCGGAAGCTGAAGAAATATTGGGAGGATACCGTTACTTGTTAGGTAATGAAGTGGAGTTTGACGAGCATGGTAAGCCTGTTTTGGCTACAGCTCATATGTTCAATTTCTCGGAAAAGTTCTTGAAAGAGTATTTGCCGTATACCATTGAATTGGGGCGTTCGTTTGTAACGTTGGAGTATCAGTCAACCCGTGCGGGTTCCAAAGGCTTGTTTGCTTTGGATAATTTGTGGGATGGCTTGGGTGCTTTAACCGTAATCAAGCCTAATGTAAAATACTTTTTTGGGAAGATGACTATGTATCCCAGCTATCATCGTCAGGGACGTGATATGATTCTATATTTCTTGAACAAGCATTTTACAGATAAGGATAAACTGATAACTCCAATGAAACCCTTGGAATTGGAAGCCGATCCTACGTTCTTGGAAGAACTTTTCTGTTGCGAAACATTTAAAGACGATTATCGCATCTTGAATACGGAAGTGCGTAAGTTGGGTTATAATATTCCTCCGTTGGTTAATGCTTATATGGGCTTGTCGCCAACGATGCGTATGTTCGGTACGGCCATCAATTATGGCTTTGGTGATGTAGAAGAAACAGGTATCCTGATTGCTGTAAATGAAATTTTGGAAGAAAAGCGTGTTCGTCACATCGAATCCTTTATCCAACAGAATCCAGAAGCATTGGAAATAACATCGAGCGCTTCTCCTGTTTTTTACGGTGACTTTTGATGAATAAATGATATAAAAAATAAAAGCGGATGAATCTTGGAGTGATTCATCCGCTTTTATTTTATACGGCGGGAAGGCTATTCCCTTTTATCTTTCGGTATAAATCAAGGGCAAATACGTCCGTCATACCCGAAATGTAATCGAGTACTGCTTGTATACGTCCGTAGAGGGTCGTGGAATGGATGTCGTATTGACTTGAAACCCGATTGATGAGCAATTGGGAATATGCCTTTTCGGGGGAGAGTACGGCATCAATCATCAAATCCAATAAAGTGCTTATTACATGGAAACCGGCCAATTCAATGTCGAGTACATCGCGTGAACGATATATTTTATGAATGGCTACCTCTGAGCAATGGTTATAGGCTTCCCGATAAGAATCGCCGATGTGCTTGATAAGTGCTCCTTCGAATGTCCCATTTAAGATGGCTTCTTCATTTTCTATGAATACACGGGCGCATTCGTTGACCAAGATTCCGATAACCGATGCCCTTAAATAGGCTATCTGTTCGTTGGTGTCTGTTACTATCTTGTAGATTTCTTTAGCGCGATTTTTCCTCTTTTCATCGAAAAAACTTTCGAAAAGTCCGATGGTTTCTCTAGTGGTGAGTAACTTTAATTTATGTGCATCTTCTATATCCATCATCTGATAGCAGATGTCGTCGGCTGCTTCCACTAAAAAGACTAATGGATGGCGAACGTATTTAGAAGCTTCTCCTTCCTTGCTAACACGAATTATGCCCAATTCATCGGCAATTTTTCGGTAATCGTCTTCTTCGGTAATGAAAAAGCCGAACTTTGACTTCTTTCCTGCCAATTGAGAGGAATACGGGTATTTTACTATGGAAGCGAGTGTAGAATAAGTCATGACAAATCCACCTTTACGTCTTCCCTCAAATTGATGGGTGAGCAGACGAAATGCATTGGCGTTTCCTTCGAAATGAGTCAAATCTTCCCATTCCATCGAAGAAAATTGTTCTTTAAGTGCCAATCCTTTTCCTTCTGAGAAGTAGGTGGAGATGGCTCTTTCGCCTGAATGTCCAAATGGAGGGTTGCCTAAATCGTGGGCCAAGCATGCGGCCGAAACAATAGCGCCTATTTCGGATATGTGCGTTTCGGCAAGTTCTGGGTGCTTTGCTAACAATTTAATAGCTATGGTACTTCCTAAAGAACGTCCTACACAAGAGACTTCCAAACTATGAGTCAGTCGGTTGTGTACAAAAATACTTCCTGGTAATGGAAATACTTGCGTCTTGTTCTGTAATCTTCGGAAAGGGGCAGAGAAAATCAGACGGTCATAATCGCGTTGAAATTCGGTACGGTCGTCTTTCCTGACTTCGTGCAAGTCTTCCAATCCGAAGCGTTTGTTTGATATTAGTTGTCTCCAATTCATAATTCTGCTTTATTTGGAGCAAATGTACAAAACTTCCGCTTAAAAAATGATAAAGAGGTATATAAATCCATTTGAAATATGTAAATTCGCACATTAAT
>CAZJFI010000084.1:0-7026 GCA_964545265.1 uncultured Phocaeicola sp. | reverse complement strand
ATGAGAAAAGTAGCGTTAATTACCGGTATAACCGGACAAGACGGCTCATTTTTAGCCGAATTTTTGATTGAGAAAGGATATGAAGTACATGGCATACTTCGCCGTTCCTCATCATTCAACACAGCTCGCATTGAGCATTTATATTTGGATGAATGGGTACGAGATATGAAAAAGAGTCGCTTAGTCAATCTCCATTGGGGTGACATGACTGATAGTAGTTCTCTTATTCGTATCATCAGTGATATTCATCCGACGGAAATATATAACTTGGCTGCACAAAGCCACGTTAAAGTTAGTTTTGATGTTCCAGAATATACAGCAGAAGCAGATGCAGTTGGCACACTCAGATTGTTAGAAGCTGTTCGTATTTGCGGATTAGAAAAGACTTGCCGTATCTATCAAGCTTCGACTTCTGAATTATATGGTAAAGTACAGGAAGTTCCTCAAAAAGAGACAACCCCCTTCTACCCTCGTTCTCCATATGGTGTAGCCAAGCAATATGGCTTCTGGATTACCAAGAACTATCGTGAAAGTTATGGAATGTTTGCAGTAAACGGAATCCTTTTTAATCACGAGAGTGAACGTCGTGGAGAAACATTCGTAACCCGAAAGATAACTTTAGCAGCAGCTCGCATTGCACAAGGTTATCAAGATAAGCTGTATTTAGGTAACTTAGATTCTTTGCGCGACTGGGGTTATGCAAAAGATTACGTGGAATGTATGTGGTTGATTCTTCAGCACGAGACTCCTGAAGATTTTGTCATTGCCACCGGTGAATACCACACCGTTCGCGAATTCGCTACTTTAGCCTTCAAAGAAGTGGGTATTGAACTTCGATGGGAAGGTGAAGGTGTAAACGAAAAGGGTATAGATACAGCCACAAACAGAGTTTTAGTAGAAGTAGACCCCAAATATTTCCGCCCATGCGAAGTTGATCAATTATTGGGGGATCCAACTAAAGCAAAGACCTTATTGGGATGGAATCCCCAAAAGACTTCGTTCCCTGAATTGGTACGCATTATGGTTGAACACGATATGCGTTTTGTGAAGAAACTTCACCTAAAAGCACAGTTGGATAAGGAATAATAACGATGAACAAAGATGCTAAGATTTATGTGGCAGGACACCGAGGAATGGTAGGTTCTGCCATTATACGTGAATTGAAAAGACAGGGATATACTCACATTATTACCCGTACTCATAGCGAGCTCGACCTTTGCCGACAAGAAGCTGTAGAACGTTTCTTTCAAGAAGAAAAACCTGAATACGTCTTCCTTGCTGCTGCAAAAGTTGGTGGCATCATAGCCAATCAAAGTGCATTGGCCGACTTTATGTACGATAACATGATGCTTGAGATGAATGTTATTCACGAAGCTTGGAAAAACGGATGTAAAAAACTTCTTTTCTTGGGTTCTAGCTGCATTTATCCTCGTTTGGCACCCCAACCCATGCCCGAAAGTTGCTTGCTCACCGGCGAATTGGAAAAGACTAACGAAGCGTATGCTTTGGCAAAGATTTCCGGATTAAAATACTGTGAGTTCCTAAACAAACAATATGGGACCGACTTCATTAGTGTCATGCCGACTAACCTATATGGTCCTAATGACAACTACCACCCTACCCATAGTCACGTACTTCCAGCACTCATTCGTCGCTTCCATGAAGCCAAGGAACAAGGGTTGGATACTGTTACCTGTTGGGGAGACGGTAGCCCATTACGTGAATTCCTTTATGTAGACGACCTTGCAAACCTATGCGTTTTCCTTATGAATAACTATAGCGGTGACGAAACAGTGAATGCCGGTACAGGAAAAGAACTGAGTATAAAGAACTTAACAGAAATGGTAGCACAAGTTGTAGGCTACCAAGGAAAAATTCTATGGGATACTTCCAAGCCAAACGGTACCCCACGGAAATTACTTGATGTCAGCAAAGCCGAAAAGTTGGGTTGGAAATATAAAACTGAATTAAAAGAAGGTATCCAATTGGCTTACAATGATTTTTTGAATAATCCAATGAGAGCTGAAAGATAAAGAGCATATTCAAATTATCAAGCCTATTCATATAATAAAGTGAAGAATTTACGCAGCGTAACACAAATTCTTCACTTTATTCAAATCACATTTGCATCGGATGAGTGAAAATGAACCTTGCACCTGCTTTATAATTGGTATCCACCCAGATTTTCCCACCTAATTTCTCTACGATTAGCCGTGAAATAGAAAGGCCCAATCCGGAACCTTGTGCAAATTCATCTAATTTCTCAAAGCGTTCAAATATCTTTTCCACTTTTTCTTCAGGTATACCACACCCTGTATCTGTTACAGCAATGCGTAATAACCGTAATTCTTCATCACTCTCCATTGATACAATTATAGCACCCTCTGGCGTAAATTTAATTGCATTTGATAACAAATTGACCAACACTTGCTTTAAACGATATGAATCTGTCATTACCACCATACTATCGTTTGATACATCAATCCGAATTTCTGCATTTGTCTTTTTAGTTTGCTTAACCGTTAATACAGAATGTCTAATAACTTCAACTACATCAGCTTTTTCAAGAGTCATCTTAATATGTCCAGATTCAATACGCGATATATCCAAAATATCGCTTACCAATACCAAAAGTGAATCTGAATTCTTTTTAATGATATCACAGAATTCTTTTTGCTCTTCTTGTGAAAAGTCTCCACTGGTCAGCACTTGTGAAAATCCAACAATTGCATTCAATGGAGTACGAATTTCATGACTCATATTTGCCAAGAAAGCCGATTTCAAGCGATTGGCTTCCTCCGCCCTATCTCTGGCAATCACCAATTGTTTTTGCGATGCTATCAAACTATTCTTTAATTTACGAATGTAAAGAGCGTAATAACTTGTACCCAACAAACACAATATAAGTACACTCAATACAGTCATCGATATGCGAACCAAAATTTTATGCTGTTCAAAGAAATTCAAAGGCTTATTTACAAGTTCTGCATGTTGAGTAAGTTCCAAATCTTGCAATCCAAATTCTTCTATTTTCTGCACATCAAAACGATATCCACAATTCACTTTTATCAATTTGGCTGCTGATTTATCACCTTTATCCAAATAATGATACACCATGTCAGCCATTTCGTATCCCAAATTATGATAATATGGAGTATATCCCCCTAATACCCAATGTCCTAAACCTGTTGTTGTCAATGAAAAAGCAGGAATTGAAGTGTTAGCATCATGTAGAATATAGGTTGTATTACCCATTATATAATTTTCAGTACAATCCACCCTCCATGTCCCCATCAATATACACGTATTTTTGGGGAGATTACTTATCTTTTCACTAACCTCCATAAAAGAGTCTCTTCTACCATCCAACAAAATAAGATCTAATTCAGGGTATTTTTTCATGGTTTTTCTAACCAGTGCTTGCATAGCAATTCCTCCATACGTATTATCAGAGATGAAAGCTATACGTTGCGTTTTTGGAAAACACCTCTGTATCAAATCAATATTTTTCTCTACATCATATACATATGCTATGCCGCCTAAAATATTACGAGACCTATTACTTTCAAATGGATTCGTACTGTTTGGATTCCAATTTATAAGATTCACTTTATCATTGGGAATGGACACTGCATTTTCACTGATAATTGTCCCAATTACCGGTAGATTTTTCACCCAATCTTCTTCAATGGACAAATAAGATGCCCAAGCCTCTTGCCCCATCATGATAACCAAAGAAGGTTTATCATCACCGTGAGCATGTTCTTCTAAAATATCAAGTATTCTTCCTTTCCAGGCATATAATTCCGAAAGATTCTTGCAATTGATACTTTCTACAATTATATGGCTTTGCCCACCCATATAGGTATATTCATCAACAAAAGCGCTCAGATGAGAAGCCATAGATTGAGTATCAGGATTATAGGATGTTATGATCAATACTTTATGAGATATACTTTCAGTGGCCCTAAGAGAAAAGGGCAATAATAGCCATCCAATAATCCAAAGAATATATTTACTTATACCTAACCTATTAATCATTTCCTAATAAAGGATTTCAACTAAAATTGCAACAAAGATACAAATTTTATGCCATACTCAATAAAAACTCAAAAGAAATACATTAATTTTGTAACAAAGTTCATACTAAACAACCTTTTATATTTATACAACTAACCCATATACTTATAATGCAAAACGAAAAATTCGGACATTTCGACGATCATAACCGCGAATATGTCATTACCAATCCCCAAACCCCATGGCCATGGATTAATTATTTGGGCAATGAAGATTTCTTTTCACTCATATCGAATACTGCCGGTGGGTATTGTTTTTATAAGGATGCAAAATTCCGCCGTATAACCCGCTATCGATACAATAATGTCCCAATGGACAATGGTGGACGCTATTTTTACATCAACGATGGTGAAACTGTCTGGTCACCAGGATGGAAACCTTGCAAAACACCACTTGATTTCTATGAATGCAGACATGGAATGAGTTACACCCGTATCACTGGTTCTAAAAATGGGTTAGAAGCCAGTGTACTCTTTTTTGTTCCATTAAATACTTGGGGAGAAGTACAGAAACTTACCCTTAAGAACCTATCATCAGCAACAAAAGTATTCAAGTTATATTCATTGGCTGAATGGTGCCTGTGGAATGCTGCTACTGACATGGAGAACTTTCAACGCAATTTCTCTACAGGCGAAGTGGAAGTAGATGGTTCGGTGATTTATCATAAGACCGAATACAAAGAACGTCGAAACCATTATGCGTTCTATAGTGTTAATGCTCCTATACAAGGATTTGATACTGATCGCGAAACATTCATTGGCTTATATAATGAATTTCGCGACCCTCAAAAAGTTATGGAAGGAACTACCGGAAAAAGCATCGCACATGGATGGAGCCCCATTGCATCCCATTACATGGAAATAGAACTTCAACCCGGTGAAAGCAAAGATTTCATCTTCTTATTAGGATATGTAGAAAACGAACAGAATGAAAAGTTTGCTGAAGCAACTCCAGGATTATTGCACAGCGGTTCATCACCTGTTATAAATAAGGTGAAAGCCAAAGCCATGATTGAATCGTTGAATACAACCGAAAAAGTGGATGAAGCGTTTGCCAAGCTGAAAGCCTATTGGGACAAGCTATTGGATATCTATGTGCTTACCAGCCAAGAAGAAAAATTGGACCGTATGGTAAATATATGGAACCAATACCAATGTATGATTACCTTTAACATGAGTCGTTCGGCTTCGTTCTTCGAAAGCGGTATCGGACGTGGTATGGGATTCCGCGACTCCAATCAGGACCTTGTAGGATTTGTACATCAAATTCCCGAACGTGCCCGTCAACGTATTATAGATATTGCATCAACCCAATTTCCCGACGGAGGATGTTATCATCAATACCAACCTCTTACCAAACGAGGAAACAATGACATTGGTGGCGGATTCAATGATGACCCAATGTGGTTAATCTTTGGTACTGTAGCCTATATCAAGGAGTCAGGAGACTTTAGCATCTTGGATGAAGCGGTTCCTTTCGACAATCAAGAAGGTTCTGAAGTATCACTTTTCGAACACTTACGAATCTCTTTCAACCATGTAGTTGAAAATTTAGGGCCACACTTGCTTCCGCTTATCGGACGTGCAGATTGGAACGACTGCTTGAATCTGAATTGTTTCTCATGGGATCCAAACGAATCTTTCCAAACAACCGAAAACAAGACAGAAGGCTCCAAGGCCGAATCTTTGATGATTGCCGGTTTGTTTGTGGTATGTGGACGCGATTACGTAGAACTCTGCCAACAAATAGGAAAGGATGAAGAAGCTAAACGTGCACAACAATTCATTGACCAAATGATAGAAGCCGTCAAGAAACATGGTTGGGATGGTGAATGGTATTTACGTGCATACGACTATTTTGGCAATAAAGTCGGATCCAAGGAAAATGAAGAAGGTCAGATATTCATTGAATCACAAGGTTGGTGTACTATGGCAGGCATCGGATTGGAAGATGGCATGGTAGAAAAGGCCCTTAATTCAGTTAAAGAACGTTTGGATTGTGAACATGGTATCGTTCTCAATAATCCGGCTTTCACGAAGTACGTAGTAGAATATGGTGAAATATCCTCCTACCCTGCCGGTTATAAGGAAAATGCCGGTATCTTCTGCCACAACAATCCTTGGGTGATTATAGGCGAAACCGTTTTAGGACGTGGAAACTATGCATGGGATTATTTCCGTAAGATTTGTCCTTCTTATACCGAAGAACATAGTGCCCTTCACAAAGTGGAACCCTATGTATATTCACAAATGATAGCCGGTAAAGATGCCGCTCGCCCGGGTGAAGCCAAGAACAGCTGGCTTACAGGTACAGCTGCCTGGAATTATTACGCCATTACCCAATTCATTCTTGGTATTAAACCCGCCTACAACGGTTTGGAAATCAACCCTTGTATCCCTTCAGAATGGAAACAATATAATGTGAAGCGTAAATTCCGCGGTGCAAATTATGACATCACCATTTGTAACCCTAACGGAGTATGCAAAGGCGTTAAGAGCATCACCGTTGATGGACAAGCCATTGAAGGACAAGTGGTGCCACACACTATAGGAAACCACAAGATAGAAGTAGTGATGGGATAAATGAACCGTGATGAGATGTAATATATAAACTTAGGCACGGATTATACGGATTAAGACGGTTTATAGTAAATGTAAATATCAACCAATTCCGCACAACCCGTGTAATTCGTGCCTAAATAAATTCTACTCCAATTTCCTGTTATCTCTTCTGTTATTTACCTATACAATGATAAACAAATCCGTTTTCTTGTACATCATCCGAATCGAAGATATTTCGTCCGTCAAATACCACCGGCTCATTCATCACTTTCTTGATAACTTTCCAGTTGGGCATTCTGAATTCTTTCCATTCAGTAACAAGCATCAGCGCATCGGCTTCAAGTACAGCATCATAAATGTCAGTAGCATAATAAATAGAATCTCC
>CAZJFI010000083.1:0-7047 GCA_964545265.1 uncultured Phocaeicola sp. | reverse complement strand
GAAAAAGCCCCGTTATTTCGGGGCTTTTCTGTATAGATAGATGGCGATAAATGTATAGAGGATGTTGGGGAACCATACCGCCAGAATAGGAGGGGTATTTCCGTTGATGGCAAAGGTAGCCGATACTGTCTGGAAAAGGATATACGAGAAACTCAATGCCAAACCAATACCCAAATACAAACCCATACCTCCCTTTACTTTGCGTGAAGAAAGGGAAACACCGATGGTGGTCAGAATAAAGGCAGCAAACGACATGGCTATGCGTTGGTAATATTCTATCTCAAATTCTTTGATATTGGCAAACCCACGTTGCTTCTGTTTGGTGATATATTCTTTCAATTCCGGACTCGTCATGGTTTGTTGCTGCCCTTTCATGATGAGGAAGTCCTGCGGTTCCATCTTGATAATGGAATCCAAACGGTCTCCTTTGGTAATGGTTTCTTTCATGCCATCCATTTCACGAATCATATAATTCTTCAAGGTCCATTTATGAACAGATGCCGTATCGTAAGTGGCACTACGAGCGGTAAGATGGGATACCAATTGTTTGTCCTTGAACTTGTCCAAAGAGAAACGGTAGGCAGTCTTGTTGTAATTCTCGTAACGTTCGATGTAGGCAATGACACCACTATCCACTTCCAACTGTACGTTACGAACGTATTCTTGCTTTTTTTTCTTTTTATATTGGTCTTCGAAATTCAAACGGGTTATGTTTCCTTTGGGTATGACGTATGCTCCTAATCCGTAAGTAATCAAAGCGATAAAGGCAGCCGATATCATATAGGGACGCATCAAACGTTTGAAACTCATACCCGTAGAGAACATAGCTATGATTTCGGAATTCTCGGCCAACTTTGATGTAAAGAAGATTACGGCAATGAATACGAACAACGGACTGAACAGATTCGAGAAATAAGGAATGAAGTTCATGTAGTAGTCGAACACGATTGCTTCTAATGGTGCCTTATTATTAATGAATCGTTCAATGTTTTCATTAGCATCGAACACCACCGCAATACTGATAATCAAAGCAATGGCAAAGAAATAGGTACCCAAGAACTTCTTGATGATATACCAATCGAGTCGGCGTACCCACTTGTCAATCTCTATCTTTTTAAGAAAACGTTTCATCATCGTTACGAACTTATAATCGGGTGGACAAACGTTGTACCATCATCGGTTTCCAAGTAGAGAAATCGCCAGCAATGATATGCTTGCGGGCTTCTTTCACCAACCACAAATAGAAAGCCAAATTGTGAATGGAAGCAATCTGCATAGCCAACAATTCCTGAGCATGGAACAAATGACGCAAATAAGCACGGGAATACATGGTATCTACATACGAAGCACCATCGGCTTCGATAGGAGAGAAGTCGTTTTCCCATTTCTTGTTGCGCATATTCATGATACCATCCTTGGTAAACAACATACCGTTCCGGCCATTACGGGTAGGCATCACACAATCGAACATATCCACTCCTCGTTCTATGCCTTCGAGTATATTGATAGGAGTACCTACACCCATCAAATAACGAGGCTTGTCCTTCGGAAGGATTTCGTTCACCACTTCTATCATTTCATACATCTTATCCGTAGGTTCGCCTACCGCCAATCCACCAATGGCATTTCCTTCAGCTCCCTTAGAAGCAATGTATTCGGCCGAGCGCTTACGCAAATCGGGATATACACAACCTTGCACAATAGGAAAGAGGGCTTGTTGGTAACCGTACTTCGGGTCTGTTTCGTTAAAACGCTTCAGACAACGGTCGAGCCAACGATGGGTTAGTTCCATAGACTTCTTGGCATACTGATAGTCGGCCGTACCCGGTGTACATTCATCAAAAGCCATCATGATGTCTGCACCAATGGTACGTTCGATATCCATTACACCTTCGGGAGTAAACAAATGCTTGGAGCCATCGATATGTGAACGGAATTCGACTCCTTCTTCGCGCATCTTACGAATGCTTGACAAGGAGAATACTTGAAAACCACCACTATCGGTCAGCATAGGACGATCAAAGCCATTGAATTTATGCAATCCTCCGGCCTGTTCAATAATGTTTAATCCCGGACGCAAATAAAGATGATAAGTATTGCCCAAAATAATCTGTGCTTTGATATCATCCTTTATTTCGTGCAGATGAACTCCTTTTACGGTGCCCAATGTACCTACCGGCATGAAGATAGGCGTTTCTATCTGACCATGATCGGTTGTAATCAAGCCTGCACGGGCATTCGATTTGGAATCGGTATATTGTAATTCAAATGTCATACGTTATTTCTTTTCGTCAGTTTTCTGATTGGCGTTACAGAAGTCGATGGCACCATTCACCTTTTCATCGGTCAATGCCAATTGCAATACCTCCTTGATATCCTTTACATAATGGAATGTCAATCCATTCAAGTACATCGGTTGGATTTCTTCAATATTCTTACGGTTTTCTTCACAAAGAATGATTTCCTTGATGCCGGCACGTTTAGCTGCCAATATCTTTTCCTTAATACCTCCAACAGGGAGTACTTTTCCACGAAGGGTAATTTCACCGGTCATCGCCAAATTGGATTTTACCTTACGTTGGGTAAGGGCAGACGCCAAAGAGGTTACCATGGTAATACCAGCTGATGGCCCATCCTTAGGAATAGCACCTTCGGGTACATGGATGTGAATATTCCAATTATCGAAGATGTCTTCTGAAATATCCAAGAAACAAGTATGCGCCTTGAGATATTCCAATGCAAGCATGGCCGATTCCTTCATGACATCCCCCAGATTACCGGTCAATGTAAGCTTACCACCTTTGCCTTTACTCAAGCTGGTTTCAACAAAGAGAATTTCGCCACCTACCGCTGTCCAGGCCAAACCTGTCACTACGCCGGCATAACCATTACCTTGATATTTATCGCGAGTATATTCGGGTACTCCCAAGTAGTTGCGAACATCGGCCGGTTTGATATCATGAACAAGTTCATAACCATCACGCGCAAATTCCAACGCAATCTTGCGCATTACCTTATTGATTTTCTTTTCCAATTCACGCACACCACTTTCACGAGTATAGTTTTCAATGATATACTCTAAAGCAGCTTTCGAGAACTTGACGTACTCTTTCTTCAAACCATTGTTGTTCAATTCCTTCGGAACCAAATGACGACGCGCGATTTCTATCTTTTCTTCGGTGATATATCCGCTTACTTCAATCAACTCCATACGGTCGAGCAAAGCAGGAGGAATGGTAGCCAAATTATTGGCCGTAGCAATGAACATGACTTTTGACAAGTCATAATCCACTTCCAAATAATTGTCATGGAAGCTATTGTTCTGTTCGGGGTCGAGCACCTCGAGCATTGCCGAACTTGGATCACCACGGTGATCAGAGCCCAACTTGTCTATTTCATCCAATATAATGACCGGATTAGACGAATCGGCCTTCATCAAACTCTTGATGATACGGCCAGGCATTGCACCGATATAGGTCTTACGATGTCCACGAATTTCGGCTTCATCATGTACCCCACCTAACGACATACGTACATATTTACGCTTCAAAGCCGAGGCGATGGAACGTCCCAACGAAGTTTTTCCCACTCCCGGAGGACCATAAAGACATACGATAGGCGACTTCATATCGTCCTTAAGCTTCAGTACGGCCAAATGTTCCAAGATACGTTCCTTTACCTTTTCCAAACCATAATGGTCTTTGTTCAATGTCTTTTCGGCATTATTGATATTCAAATTGTCGGGTGTATATACTCCCCAAGGCAATCCCAGCAAGGTTTGCAGATAAGTAAGCTGTACATTGTAATCGGGTGATTGAGGGTTGGTACGTTCCAATTTACTCAATTCCTTTGCAAAAACTTCGGCCACTTCCTTGCCCCATTTCTTCTTTTCACCCTTGGCGCGAAGTTCATCAATTTCTGATTCTTGATTATCACCCAATTCGTCCTGAATATTCTTCATCTGTTGGTGAAGGAAGTATTCACGTTGCTGACGGTCAATATCCTCGCGGGTACGCATTTGGATGTTCTGTTTGATTTCGGCCAAACGAACTTCGCGATTCATGATTTGAATCAATCGATAGATACGTTCCTTAACATTGTCATACTTCAACAACTGATTCTTTTCTTCAACGCTGAAGGGGAAATTGGCGCAAATAAAGTTAACCAACAATTCACCTTCCTGACTTTTGATAACGATAGATATATCTGGAGTCATTCTTTCGGACATGGAAACATATTTCATTGCCAAATCTTTGGTTGTATCCATCAATGCCTTGAATTCCTCTGTATTTTCGTTTATCGGTTTTTCTTCGATAGGAGTGACCATACCCTGCAAATAGGGCTGCATACGGGTAATGTTATCCAAATGAACTTTAGGTCCATAAGATTGCATCACCACCGTAGTATTTCCGCCCGGCATATCGAAAATACGTAAAATACGGGCTATTACCCCTACGTGATACAAATCATGATAACCGGGATCGTCTGTATCGCTCGATATCTGACTCATCACAGCTATAGGATGTTTTTTCTTGTATGCTGCATTTACTAACTTCAATGTGCTGGAGCGTCCGATGGTAACAGGCATAATCACCATGGGGAACATGGCCAAGTTGCGCAACGGAAGAATAGGAATTTCCTTGTCGAAATCAACTTGCATATCTTCCTGCTCTACTTGAATCTCCGTCAACATAGAAATGCTATCTCCATTATCTGAGTTAAAAAAAGTGTCTTCGTCTTTTCTTCTTTTGCTCATATCTGTATTTATTCTTCTTGTTTGTTATCTTAAATTGATTTTTGTACAAATGGGGTACAAAGTTAGTCATTCCTTATTAAATAAGGAAAAACCTCACCCTCAAAAACACATTAAAAAGTCAAATAATTCTAATTATGGGGCGTAATTAAAGATAAATATGTACTTTTGGCAAAGGAAAACGATGGTTTATGAAGTGTAAAGCGTCGTTTTATCAAATAGAAAACATCGTTTTAGTATGCCAAATCCATTTTTTGCTTTCAAGCAATTTACCATATACCACGACCGTTGTGCCATGAAAGTTGGCACCGATGGGGTATTGTTGGGTGCATGGACGGATGTTTCATCGTCTAAAAACGTTCTTGACATTGGTACGGGAACCGGATTGATTTCTCTTATGATTGCCCAACGGAATGATACATCTTCCATCATAGCCATCGATATTGATGATGCCGCGGTAGTTCAAGCCAAAGAGAATGTTTCGGCATCGCCTTGGAAGGAAAGAATTTCTGTAATCAATCAAGACATTTGTCTGTATCAGCCTTCGATGTATTTTGATACCATTGTCTCCAATCCTCCGTTTTTTGTAGATTCCTTAAAATGTCCTGACGGTCAGAGAAATACAGCCAGGCATACCGATACATTACCTATATTATCACTATTACAAAAAGGAAAAGAATTACTATCTGATGATGGAGAATTTTCGATAATCATTCCTTACGACCAATCGGAAGAGGTAATAAGTATGGCAGAAGGGGAGAAATTGTATTTATCGCGTCACACCCAAGTGGTGACACGCCCTGGTTTGTCTCCCAAACGGTCATTGTTAGCGTTTAGAAAAACGAAAGAAGAATGCAAAAACGATGTATTGACTATCGAACTTGACCGGCATGTCTATACCGACGAATACATTGCCTTGACCAAAGATTTCTATCTGAAAATGTAAGGATACGCCCAATTATCCTTTTTTAGAAAGTTTTCGTAACAAAGTACGATTCAGTTCAAACAGATGACTTTGACGTTTGGCTAAGAACTCTTCACCTTTTGGTTTGAGTCCACTGAAATATTCTGTTATCAATTGTAAAAAGTTGGTTGTTTCAGTCCCTTCTTTTTTTTTGCTGGATGTGATTACCTTCAATCCATGCGGTACAATCTCGACTTCCAAATCTTCATTTCCCATCATAGGGTCACCATCGTAATGAAATACGCCAGGTTTGTTTCTGTGTATCTTTATCTTCTTGGCACGCATGGTTTTGATACGGCTATTCTGATCGATGGTTTTATTGAACAGTTGGAACGAAAGGCTGGGAACATCGAGCACCGTAAAAGGTTCTAATATCGTTACATCCATCAACCCGTCCGTCAGTGATGCTTGTGGAGTGATATAGGCGTTGTTTCCATATTGGGAAGCATTACCACAAGCTATCAGAAAGGCTTTATGCTTAACGGTCCCCTCTTCATTTTCAATTTCATAAGTCTCCGGTTGATAGGTAAGACTTTCGTGCAATGTATTTTCCAAATAGGTCAATAATCCACGTTTACCTGAATCGGCGAATTTCAAACTAACAAAAGCGTCAAACCCTACACCGCAAGTACAGAAGAAAGGAATGTTGTTGATTTTACCATAATCCATCTGAATCTGATAATTTTCATTGAGGATATCAATGGCCGCTTTAGGTTCCATAGGAATACGCAAATGGCGTGCCAATCCGTTGCCCGACCCACAAGGAATAATTCCTAAAGCTGTATCGGTATGAATCAACGAACGGGCTGTTTCATTGATAGTGCCATCACCACCAATCGCCACAACAATATCTATGCCATCTTTTACAGCATTAGCTGCAATTTCGGTGGCATGACCGGCATATCCCGTCTTTACCACTTCATATTCATAAAGTGTATGGTCCAGCCGTTCGTCTATCCATTTCAGTATAACCTTTTTCCCTTGTGTCCCCGAAATGGGATTCACAATAAATATCATCCGTTTCTTATCGGTCATATTTGTATATCGACTCTTTTATAAATTGGAACTGCAAAATTAATACATTTTGTGTTAGAACACCCTTTTAAATGAAAAGTTTTACTGACACTGAATATTTTTTATATAAAAAAGCACAACGAAACGGAGTTTTTACTATCTTTGCAGCCTGCTTTGTAGTAAACTTTGTCGCAAAGTGGAATGTATGAGAGTTAAATATACATTTTAATATTATTGGTAAGCCATGGGTTGGTTTACGACATTAGAAAGAATATGGGATTATTACAAGAAAAATTCAGTAAGTATAGAGTGCCTC
>CAZJFI010000082.1:0-7066 GCA_964545265.1 uncultured Phocaeicola sp. | reverse complement strand
GAACCCTATAATATGGAAGAAACAGGGTGGTATGATGAAGAGGAATGGGATATGAATACCAAGCGCTATGCTTCATTGGTTACTCATATGGATCAGGCTATAGGACGTTTGGTTGCAGAACTTGAGCGATTGGGGTTGCGTGAGAATACGATGATTATTTTTGCTTCGGATAATGGGGCGGCCAAGCAGGCTCCATTGGATATATTGGGATGCAAAGGTACATTGAAAGGAATGAAAGGTTCTCTTTACGAGGGAGGTATCCGTGTTCCATTCATTGTGAATCATCCGGGGAAAGTACCCGTTCAGAAATTGGATAATATCATTTATTTTCCTGATGTGATGCCTACATTGGCTGCTGCAGCCCAAGCTACAGACAAACTTCCTACTCGCAGAAATGGAATCAATCTGTTACCGTTGCTTCATGGAGAATCGATGGAAACAGACGACCGAATGCTCTATTGGGAATTTACCGGTAAGCAAAGAGCAGCCCGAAAAGGTGACTGGAAGGTAGTGACCGTGAAGAAAGATGCTCCTTTGGAATTGTATAATATCAAGGAGAATATGACCGAATCTGTCAATTTGGCCGATAAATATCCGGAGATGGTAAAGCAACTGGAACATGAAATGAATGGCATGCGTATTCCTTCTCCCAATTGGCCTTTACCCGGAGATAAAGAATAAAATGGTTCGTATGTCTACAGCCTTTCCTTTTGCCAGACCCATATATGTCATGTTGAAACCGGCAGGTGCTCAATGTAATTTGGCATGTACCTATTGTTATTATTTGGAAAAGGCGAAATTGGCTGATGATTCTTCTTGTCAGTTCATGTCAGAAGATTTGTTGGAGGCTTTTACGAAAGAATACATTCAGGTTCAAACGATGCCTCAGGTCTTGTTTACGTGGCATGGTGGAGAGCCTTTGTTGCAACCATTGGATTTTTATCAGAAGGCGATGGTATTCCAGCGGAAGTATGCAGGAGGGAGAATCATTGATAATTGCATTCAGACGAATGGTACATTGCTTACCGATGAATGGTGCCGTTTCTTTAAAGAAAACAATTGGTTGGTAGGAGTGTCCATTGACGGTCCGCAACGCTTTCATGATGCTTCCCGGAAAAACAGGCAGGGGCAACCTTCTTTTGATAAAGTGATGCATGGAATAGAGTTGCTGAATGAATATGGTGTTGAATGGAATGCCATGGCCGTGGTCAATAGTTATAATGTGGAGTATCCGGGCGAGTTCTATCGTTTCTTTAAAAGTATAGGTTGCCATTATATTCAGTTTACTCCTGTGGTGGAACGACTAAAACAAAGGGATGATGGATGGATGTTGGCGCATGCAGAGGATGAGGATTGTCCTTTAACCGACTTGTCTGTAAAACCGGAACAATGGGGACGTTTTCTATGCACCCTATTTGATGAATGGGTACGTACGGATGTGGGCAGTTACTTTATTCAGTTGTTTGATGCTACATTGGCCAATTGGGTAGGTGAAGAACCGGGGATTTGCTCCATGGCGAGGAGTTGTGGAAAAGCGTTGGCTATGGAGTTCAATGGCGATTTATATGCTTGTGACCATTTTGTATTCCCGGAATATAAGTTGGGTAATATCCGTAGTCGTTCGTTGGCCGGAATGTCGTATGGAAAGGAACAACTGGCTTTTGGTGAAAATAAATGGAGAAAATTGACTTCATATTGTTCCAATTGCAACTATCTGTTTGCATGTCATGGTGAATGCCCGAAGAATCGATTTGTGAAACTTGATAACGAGCCGTACAGACATAATTATTTATGTAAAGGTTATTATCGTTTCTTTGAGCATGTGGCTCCATTCATGGAGTATATGAAAAAGGAACTTTTGGCCGGACGGGCGCCGGCCAATGTAATGGAGGCTGTTGAGGCTGGATTAATAGGATAATTATAATAGTAAATAAATGATAGAGATGAGAAAGTTTGTTATCTTTTGGTGTGGAGCCATTCTTCCTTGTATACTTTGGGCGGATGTGGTTCTTACCTCTGGAAAATCATTGAAAGTAAGTGTCTTCAACAGAGAAGCCGAAGTGGTTTATACTGCATTGGATATCTTCAAGAAGGACTTCCATCGCGTGTTTGATGCTGAAGTGGAAGAAACTAAGAAAGCACAGGTGATTATGGGGACTATGGGCAATGGAAGTAAGGCTGAAAAGGAATTGGCCAAGCAGACATTGGACGAACTTAAAAAACACCGCGAAGCTTTTGTCATGCAGGTAAAGGACGGTAAGTTATATATAATAGGTAGTGACAAGCGGGGTACTGCCTATGGTATATTGGAACTCTCTCGTTTGATAGGAGTATCGCCTTGGGAATGGTGGGCGGATGCACCTATATATAAAAAGGAACGTTTTACCTTGGAAGAAGGATTCTGCAAGGTGGAATATCCTTCGGTAAAGCATCGTGGAATCTTTATCAATGATGAAGACTGGGGACTGATGCCTTGGAGCGGAAAGACGTACGAGCCTTCGGACAGGCCGGGGAATATAGGTCCTAAGACTCATGCGCGTATTTTCGAACTTTTGCTTCGCCTTCGTGCCAATACGTTCTGGCCGGCCATGCATGGTTGCTCCGTACCTTTCTATTTGGTGCCGGGCAATAAGGAAATGGCCGATAAGTATGGCATCTATGTGGGAACATCGCATTGCGAACCCATGGTGCGCAATACCAACGGAGAGTGGAAACGGAACGAACGAGGCCCTTACGATTATGTGCACAATCGGGATAGTGTGTTGAAGTTCTGGAGAGAACGCGTTACAGAATTGTCGGGCTCGGACAATATCTATACCTTAGGCATTCGTGGAGAACACGATAGCAAAATGTTGGGTGCTAATACAGTAGAAGAACAGAAAGCAGCCATTGCCAATGTACTGGAAGACCAACGGAAAATGATTGCCGAATTGGTAAATCCGGATGTGGAACAAGTGTCGCAGGTATTCATCCCTTATAAGGAAGTGCTCGATGTGTACAACGCAGGGCTGAAAGTACCCGAAGATGTCTCACTCATGTGGTGTGACGACAACTATGGCTATATCCGGCATTTCCCCACCCAGGAAGAAGCGGCCCGTAAGGGAGGCAATGGGGTATATTATCATGTATCCTATTGGGGACGTCCACATGATTATTTGTGGATTTCCACTTGTCATCCGGGGCTTTTGTTTACCCAAATGAAGATGGCATACGATAAAGGAGCCAAAGATATGTGGATATTAAATATCGGCGACATCAAACCGGCCGAATATCAGATAGAACTGTTTATGGATATGGCTTGGAACATTGAAGGTATTGAAGCCAATGAACAAGGGCTGGAAAGGCATCTGTACGATTGGATGACCCGTGAGTTTGGACACAAACTGGCTAAGGAATTGGTGCCGGTGATGAATGAATACTACCGCTTGGCTTACATCCGCAAGCCGGAATTTATGGGTAATACCCGTACGGAAGAGAAAGATCCCAAGTCTAAAGTGGTGAAAGATTTGCCTTGGAGCAAAGAGGAGATAGACATCCGTTTGAAGGAATATACTGCATTGGCTGATAAGGTGATTGCCCTTTCAAAAGATGTGCCGACTGAAAAGCAATTTGTTTGGTATCAGTTGGTGGAATATCCTGTACGTGGAGCAGCCGAAATGAACAAGAAACACCTCTATGCACAGTTGGCTCGTCATGGGCTGGCCAAGTGGGAACAGAGTGATGAAGCTTTCCATGCCATTGTGAACATGACCGAAAAGTATAATACCATGAACAATGGCAAGTGGAACAAGATAATGGATTACCAACCCCGTAACTTGGCCGTTTTCCACCAAGTGCCACGAACCCGGGTTGATGAACCTTTAATGGTCAAGGAAACTTCGCTTTGTCTGTTGAATGGTAAGGATTTTGCTTCTTATCAGGGTAATCAACCGGTTTGTTATGGTATGGGCTATCAGCGTGGAGCCATTCATATAGCAAAGGGTACTTCGGTTACTTATGAGGCAAATACCATGTTGCCCGATTCGATAGCCGTAACTGTAGCCTTGGCACCTAATCATCCGGTGGAAGGGAAGCAATTGCGCTATGCCATTTCTGTAAATGGTGAGCCTTCTCGTGAAGTGGACTATCACACCGAAGGTCGCAGTGAGGAATGGAAGGTGAATGTCTTGACCAATCAGGCGCTTCGTACCACTAATCATCAATCGGGCCGTGCTGCTAAGACTACTATCACCATTACAGCATTGGACGAAGGGGTAGTCATTGACCAAATAAAAGTGTATAAATAAAGGTATGGGAAAAAAGTTTTTGTCCCATTGTATAATGGGAGTTTGCCTTCTTGCATGGACAAGCTGTGTAGAGAAGAGTGAGGTAGATCCGTTTTCGACTTCCATCGTGAACGGAGTTCCTTGGATAGACAATCAAGGGCGCCCGGTCAATGCCCATGGAGCCTGTATCGTAGAAGAGAATGGCATTTATTACCTGTTTGGCGAATGGAAATCGGATACAACCAATGCTTTTCCCGGTTTCGGTTGCTACTCCAGCAAGGATTTGGTCAACTGGAAGTTTGAACGGGTGGCATTACCTCTGCAGGAAGAAGGTTTGTTGGGCCCCAATCGGGTAGGCGAACGTCCCAAAGTGATGCGATGTCCGGAAACAGGTGAGTATATTCTTTTGGCACATACTGACGATATGCGGTATAAGGATCCGCAAGTAGGATTGGCTGTGGCCAAAGAAATAACCGGGCCTTATACATTCATCGGTCCATTGTTGTATGAGGGAGAACCTATCCGCCGTTGGGATATGGGAACTTTTCAGGACCACGACGGTACGGGTTATTTGTTGATGCACCACGGAGACATCTATCGGTTGAGCGCAGATTACCGTTCGGCTGAGGCTAAGGTGTTGAGTGGCTTGGAGGGCGGTGGTGAATCTCCTGCCATGTTCCATAAAGACAGCCTTTATTACCTTTTCGCTTCCAATCTTACCAGCTGGGAACGTAACGACAACTTTTACTTTACTGCACCTTCTATCGAAGGGCCTTGGACTAAGCAAGGTTTGTTTTGTCCCGAAGGAACGTTGACATACAATTCCCAGTCTACATTTGTCTTGCCGTTGCATCGAGGCGATTCTACGGTCTACATGTATATGGGTGATCGCTGGTCTTATCCTCATCAAGCTTCTTCGGCTACGTATGTATGGCTGCCTTTGCAAGTGGATGGACCCAAGCTTTCCATTCCCGAGTATTGGGCCGTGTGGAATCCGCAAACGTTGGAGCCGGTAACTTGTTTGGGGGGTGAAAGTACGAAGGTATTTTTCCGCAGTGATAAGAAAGGGGAGAAATTGGAATTCCCCTTCAAAGGAACCCGTGTAGCGGTTATAGGTCACACTTTCCATAACGGAGGATATGCGAATATCCGAATCTTGGATGCTACAGGTAAACAGGTATATAGCAATTTGATTGATTTTTACAGTAAAGTAGCGGATGATGGTATCCGTTTTGTCAGTCCGTTGCTTACCGAAGGTGAATATACTTTGGAGGTAGAGTGTGCTGGTGAGCATCCGCAATGGTCAGATAAGCGGAAGAGTCATTACGGAAGCATGGAAGACTGGATACAAGTAGATGAAATACGAATTTATTAATATAAAGGATTATGAAGAACTTAGCAAAATTAGGATGTTTGGCCGTATTGTGCCTATTGTCGGCTTGCAAGCCTACCATGGGTTATGAAACCGTTGAAGTGAATGCTCCTTTTCCTATGGAGCCAATTAAAGTGTGCATCTTCCCTGATCAGGATTTTGTGATTACAGAATATGGTGCAGTAGCAGAAGAAGGACAGGATAATACAGAAGCGATAGCCAAAGCCATAGCTGCCTGTAACGAAGCGGGTGGCGGTAGAGTAGTGGTGCCTGCCGGAACATGGGTAACCGGTCCTGTTCATTATAAGAGTAATGTCAATCTTCATTTGGAAGAAGGAGCCGTACTTAGCTTTACTGACAATCCGCTAGATTATTTACCGGCGGTGATGACTTCGTGGGAAGGTATGGAGTGCTACAATTACTCCCCTTTATTGTATGCTTTTGAATGTGAAAACATTGCATTGACGGGTAAAGGGAAACTACAGCCTAAGATGGATACATGGCAGGTTTGGTTCGCTCGTCCTAAGGCTCACATGGATGCTTTGGCCGGTTTGTATCACCAAATGTCAAACGGGGTTCCGGTAGAAGAACGCCAAGTGGCTGTCGGTGAAAATAATTTCCGTCCACATCTCATTCATTGGAATCGTTGTAAGAATGTGTTGCTTGATGGAATTCAAATAGAAGGAAGCCCGTTCTGGACCATTCACATGTATATGTGTGAAGGAGGGGTGGCCCGTAACCTTCATGTAAAGGCTCACGGACATAACAACGATGGCATTGATTTGGAAATGACCCGTAATTTCCTGGTGGAGGATTGTACCTTTGACCAAGGGGATGATGCGGTGGTTATCAAGTCGGGCCGTAATCAGGATGCATGGCGGTTGAATATGCCGAGTGAAAACATTGTAGTACGTAATTGTACTATTTTGGCCGGGCATGTATTGTTGGGTATCGGTAGTGAAATGGCCGGTGGTGTTCGTAATGTATACATGCACGATTGCGTAGCACCTAACTCCGTACACCGTTTGATGTTCCTCAAGACCAATCATCGTCGGGGAGGTTTCATTGAAAACATCCACATGGAGAATGTAAAGACGGGCAGCACGCTTCGTGTACTTGAAATTGATACTGATGTGCTTTATCAATGGCGTAATATTGTTCCTACTTACGAAGAACGTATTACTAAGATTGACGGCATTTATATGACCAATGTGCAATGTGAATCGGCCAAGATGATTTACGAGCTGAAGGGTGACGAACGCCTCCCCATCCGGAACGTAAGCATGAAGAATGTGCATGTTACCAGTGTATCAGACAGCATAAACAAGGTTGTTTATGCCGAGAACGTTGTAGCCGAGAATGTTACTTTTGACCATGTTGAAAACAATCAATTGAATGAATTGAACAAGTTCGAAAGCAATAAGTAAAC
>CAZJFI010000081.1:0-7110 GCA_964545265.1 uncultured Phocaeicola sp. | reverse complement strand
CGTTGCTCTATCCAGCTGAGCTACGGAACCATCCTTAATTGCGGTGCAAAGGTAAAGAGTTTTGCCGAAACATGCAAGAAAAAGGAAACTTTTTTTGTCTTTACCGAACTATGGCTTGATTTTCTCCCGATAAAATTCGGTACGGGCCAATATTTCCTTGACGAAATTGTAGGTTTCCCTTCCTCGGAAATAACCGTTCTTGCATACAGGGTCGTTAAAATACTCTTCATTACTTTTCAGTAAGATGAAATCGGCAACATTGTCATCCCATATATATTTGTTCTTTCCGTATTTCTCAGCCAATGCCATGGCATCGAATACATGGCCAATGCCTCCGTTATAAGCTGCAAGCGTGAACTTGATGCGTTCGTCCGGGTCTTCTATCTTACTGAACGAGCGGGCAGTCAGTCCCAAATATTTGGAGGCGGCTTTTACACTTTCTTCGGGATTTTGTTCTTTTCCTTCGGGTACTCCCATGGCACGGGCTGTACGGGGCATGAGTTGCATCAGCCCTTTGGCACCGGCCCACGATACGGCTGTGGTATCGAAATTGGATTCAGTAAAGGCTAATGAAGCCAATAGTCGCCAGTCCCAACCTATTTCGGTTGCATATTTTTTGAACAAATCATCGAAATGAGAAATCTTTCCGTCCTTGATGGAAAGGATAGAACCTTGGGGAGTGCGTTTGCTGATTTCGAAATAGCGCTTGGTACTGGCTTGGTAGGCAGGTGAAGTAAGATTCTCATTGTGCCATTGGTTCACGGTTTCGGCCAATAGGGGAGAACTTTTTCGTACGGCCCACGAAGCACGCTGGTCAAAGCTGATGGCCAAGTTGATGTTCAGCTGGGGATAATAGGTTTTGTTCAGACGGGCTAAATCGTTGTCACATACGGCATATTCTATTTCTCCTCCGGCTACTTTGGCTATCAGGTCTTCTGTACTGATACTGTCGTTTGTTACTTCACGGATTAGGATGCCTCCTCCCAATTCTTTGTCCAAATTAATGAGTCTGTTCAAATATTTACCGGGCTTGGCGTATACTTCCTTACCTACTAATTGGGTTACATTGGTAAGTGGGGGTGTTTTCCGTCCGTTACGTTGAACCAATACTTGATGGGTAATGATGTCTTCTCCACAAAACAATACGCTGTCTTTGAATTCTTTAATGATGGGGAGCGGATAGGCTATCAAATCGCCTTCGCCGGTCAGCAGCTTATGTATCAGGTCGTAAGCGTCTGTAGCCGTTTTGATTTCCAATTTCAATCCTTGCGAATGGGCAAACTGTTCGGCCAGTTCGTATTGGAAACCCATAGGTTCTCCCCGATAATCGAAATAAGAGATGGAACTGTTCAGAGTCAGTGCAACCAGTACACCACTGTCTTTCATTTGTGGAAGGTCATAATGTTCCAAGCCATTGGATGGCTGGTTGTATCCACATCCCAACAGACTGATACAGGCAAGTATCCAGAAATAGATTTGTTTCATTGTGCCGAAATAATTACTTTTGCACCCAAAAGTAGAACAAATTAATTAAATATCAAACTTATGGTGAAGCATATTGTTTTATTTAAACTGAAAGATACACTTTCTAAGGAAGAAAAGTGTGAGGTGATGAATCGTTTCAAGGTTTCCATCGAAGCATTGCCCGAAAAGATAGAGGTGATACGCAAGGTTTTTGTAGGGTTGAACATGAACGAGGCCGAGCAATGGGATATCTGTTTGGAAAGCGAATTCGATACGTTGGACGATGTGAAACTGTATGCGGCTCATCCCGATCATGTGGCTGCTGCTGGTATTCTGAAAGATGCCAAAGCCAATCGTGCTTGTGCTGATTATGAGTTTTAAGACGTATTTCCGTTAAAATGAAAGAAAAGTTGAATATTTCATGATAATTATTTGCATATATCGTTTGCTTGCTTTACATTTGTCGCAAATTAAAACGAATATTATATGCAAAGAGTATCTACAATTAATCATCATCATTACCCTAACGAATAGAATCGGTGGGCTGAGATGTTGTTGTAGTAAATGATATTGGTTAAGGCTTACCGATGAGGTAGGCCTTTCTTATTAATAAGTTATAAATTAGAAAGAAGATATAGTTATGCTAAGAATTGCAGTACAAGCCAAAGGCCGTTTGTTCGAAGAAACCATGGCCCTGTTGCAGGAGGCGGACATTAAAATCTCTCCTAAGAAAAGAATCTTGTTGGAACAAGCGTCTAATTTCCCTATCGAAGTGCTCTTTTTGAGGGATGATGATATTCCTCAGTCGGTAGCCAACGGAGTGGCTGATTTAGGTATAGTAGGTGAGAATGAATATGTAGAACGAAAGGAAGATGCAGAAATAGTGCGTCGTTTGGGATTTAGTAAATGCCGTTTGTCATTGGCTATTCCCAAAGATGTTGATTATCAGGGATTATCATGGTTCGAAGGCCGTAAGATAGCTACTTCGTATCCCGGTATTTTGCGCGACTATATGGATAAGCATGGAGTGAAGACAGATATCCATGTCATTACAGGTTCGGTGGAGATTGCGCCGGGTATCAGTTTGGCGGATGCTATTTTTGATATTGTTAGTTCTGGATCCACCTTAGTAAGCAACAGCTTGAAAGAAGTGGAAGTGGTGATGAAGAGTGAAGCACTGTTGATAGGCAACAAGAATCTTTCGGCAGAGAAGAAAGAAATTCTTGAAGAACTGTTATTCCGAATTGAAGCGGTTAAGACTGCCGAGGACAAGAAATATGTACTGATGAATGCACCGACCGACAAACTGAAGGAAATAATTGATGTACTTCCAGGCATGAAGAGTCCAACGGTGATGCCATTGGCGCAAGAAGGATGGAGTTCAGTCCATACGGTACTCGACCAGAAATGTTTTTGGGAAATTATCGGTAAATTGAAGTCATTGGGAGCAGAAGGTATTTTGGTACTTCCAATCGAAAAGATGATTTTATAATCAGGAGAATGATACGAAGAGGTATTTGATTATGAAAAAGATATGTTATCCGAAGAAATCCGATTGGATGGAGATATTGAAACGTCCGGTATTGGATGTGGAAATTTTGCGTGATACGGTCAATGAAGTATTGAATCGAGTAAAGACCGAAGGCGATAAGGCTGTAATAGAATATGAAGAGCGTTTTGATAAAGTAAAGCTTGATGTGCTGGCTGTAACCGAAACCGAAATAATGGAGGCGGAAAAGAATGTATCCAACGAATTAAAGGAAGCGGTTTTGTTGGCACATAAGAATATTCATTCATTTCATGCAAGTCAGCGGTTTGAGAGTGCTAAGGTGGAAACAGTACCCGGTGTGACTTGTTGGCAGAAAGCGGTAGCCATTGAGAAGGTGGGTCTCTATATACCGGGAGGTACCGCTCCGTTGTTCTCTACTGTGTTGATGTTGGCTATACCGGCTAAGATAGCCGGCTGTAAGGAAACCGTGCTCTGTACACCTCCCAATAAGGAAGGGAAGGTAAACCCTGCTATTCTTTATGCAGCTCATGTGGCTGGAGTGAATAAGATTTTCAAAATAGGAGGCGTACAGGCTATAGGTGCCATGGCTTATGGTACCGAAAGTGTTCCTAAGGTGTATAAAATATTTGGTCCCGGCAATCAGTATGTTATGGCTGCCAAGCAAAAGGTATCGCTTCACGAAGTAGCGATAGATATGCCTGCAGGTCCTTCGGAAGTTGAGGTGCTGGCTGATGAAACAGCTAACCCTACTTTTGTAGCGGCCGATTTGCTTTCACAAGCAGAACATGGAGCAGATAGTCAAGTGGTTCTGATCACTACTTCAGAGAAGTTGATTGAAGACGTAGAAGAGGAAGTCATGAACCAGTTGAAGGCTTTGCCCCGACGGGATATAGCTGAGAAATCATTGGCCAACAGTAAGTTGATATTAGTAAAAGATATGGATGAAGCGATTGAGATGACCAATGAATATGCACCAGAGCATTTAATTATTGAAACGAAGGATTATATGGAATTGGCAGAAAAAGTAGTGAATGCAGGTTCTGTATTCTTGGGAGAACTTACACCTGAAAGTGCTGGTGATTATGCTTCGGGTACTAATCATACATTGCCTACCAATGGATATGCCAAGGCATATAGCGGTGTTAACTTGGATAGTTTCATCCGCAAGATTACATTTCAGGAAATTACTCGTGAAGGAATGGATAACATAGGACCAGCCATTGAAGTGATGGCAGCAAATGAACAGTTGGATGCACATAAGAATGCTGTAACCGTTAGACTTAAAGCAATAAAGTGAGTATGAGAACATTGAAAGAATTGACACGTCCTAATGTATGGGCATTGAAACCTTATTCTTCGGCGCGTGATGAATATAGTGGAGTAGAGGCATCTGTATTCTTGGATGCCAATGAGAATCCGTATCATGCTCCATTCAACCGTTATCCTGATCCGTTACAAAAGGAATTGAAAAACTTGATAGCTCCTCTTAAACAAGTACGTGAAGAGCAAATATTTTTAGGTAATGGTAGTGATGAAGCCATTGATTTAGTTTTTCGTGCTTTTTGTACTCCATCGGTGGACAATGTTGTTGCCATTGATCCTACCTATGGTATGTATCAGGTATGTGCGGAAGTGAATGATGTGGAATACCGTAAGGTATTGCTCGATGAACATTATCAGTTCTCGGCCGAGAAGTTATTTGCTGCTACGGATAGTCATACTAAAGCTATCTTCCTTTGTTCGCCGAATAATCCTACCGGAAACAATTTGTGTCGTGGAGAAATAGAATCTTTGCTTCAGTCGTTTGACGGGTTGGTGATTGTTGACGAAGCCTATGCCGACTTTTCGTCCGAACGTTCTTTCTTGCTCGATTTGGACAAGTATCCTAATTTAATAGTTTTACAAACATTCTCTAAGGCATGGGGATGTGCTGCTATTCGTTTGGGGATGGCTTTTGCTTCTTCTGTGATTATTGGGCTTTTCAATAAGATTAAGTATCCTTATAATGTAAATCAACTTACCCAACAAGAAGCGATATCTCTTTTACAGGAACCGGTGAAGGTGCAGGAATGGATTAATGTCTTGTTGCGGGAACGAACTCGATTAATGGACGAGTTCTCAAAATTACCTTTTTGTGAAACTATTTATCCAACGGATGCCAATTTCTTTTTAACTAAAGTGACTGATGCCAAGAAAATATACGAGTATTTGGTGAGTAAAGGAATTATTGTGCGAAACCGTACTCATGTTGCTCTTTGTGGGAACTGCTTACGCATTACTATCGGTACATCCGAAGAAAATGATACTTTATTGGAGGCTTTAAAAGGATGGGTATGAAGAAAGTTTTGTTTATAGACCGTGACGGTACCTTGGTGGTGGAACCACCGGTTGATTATCAGCTTGACTCTTTCGAGAAATTGGAGTTTGTGCCGAAAGTATTCCGTAATCTTGGATTTATCCGTAGCAAACTCGATTTTGAATTTGCCATGGTAACCAATCAGGACGGATTGGGTACTTCTTCTTTTCCGGAAGAAACCTTTTGGCCAGTACATAATTTGGTGATGCAGACTTTAGCCAATGAAGGAATTACTTTTGATGAAGTATTTATTGACCGAAGCTTTCCAGAGGATAATGTATCCACACGTAAGCCGCGTACCGGTATGTTGGGCAAATATCTGAATAATCCGATATACGATTTGTCAGGAAGTTTTGTGATTGGTGACCGATATACCGATGTAGAATTAGCCAAGAATTTGGGATGTAAAGCCATTTTGTTACAAGATGACAAATCGTCTCTAAGGTATAAGGGATTGGAAGATTATTGTGTGTTGGCCACTAAGGATTGGGACCGTATTGCCGAATTCCTTTTTGCCGGTGAACGGGTAGCCGAAGTGCAACGTACCACCAGAGAAACGGATATATATATAAAGGTGGATTTGGATGGAAGTGGAAAGTGTAATATTGCTACAGGCTTAGGATTCTTTGACCATATGTTGGAGCAGATTGGCAAACATGGTAATCTGGATTTAATTATACAAGTAAAAGGCGATTTGAATGTAGATGAGCATCACACCATTGAAGATACGGCCATTGCTTTAGGAGAATGTATAGGTAAAGCTTTAGGAGACAAGCGCGGTATTGAACGTTACGGCTATTGTTTGCCAATGGATGATTGTCTTTGTCAAGTAGCCTTAGACTTCGGAGGCCGTCCCTGGTTGGTGTGGAATGCTGAATTCAAACGTGAGAAGATAGGAGAGATGCCAACAGAAATGTTCCTACATTTCTTCAAGTCTCTTAGTGATGCAGCTCGTATGAATTTGAATATTAAGGCCGAAGGACAGAATGAACATCATAAGATTGAAGGGATATTCAAGGCACTGGCACGTGCTATCAAAATGGCAGTGCGAAGAGATATCTATCATTTTGAAGTACCTTCCAGTAAAGGCAGCTTATAATCATTGAGGGAACTAATATTAGTTCCCTCAATGATTATAATTCTTCACACTCTTTCAACCAAAGTGCAGCACTGGCATCGCTTGGCATGCGCCAGTCGCCTCGTGGACTGAGTGATACGGAACCTACTTTAGGACCATCTGGCAAACAAGAACGTTTGAATTGTTGCTGGAAGAATCGGCGACAGAAAGTCGTAAGCCATTTCTTGATGGTGTCTTCATCGTACTCTCCGCGGAAGGCAATACCTGCCAAATAGAATATCTTTGATGGACGGAAACCGAAACGTAAGAATTGATACAAGAAGAAATCATGCAGTTCATACGGTCCAACAAGATCTTCGGTCTTTTGCTTGATGTTGCCTTGTTCGTCGGCTGGAATCAATTCGGGACTGATGGGGGTATCTACAATATCTAATAAGGTATTGCGAGATTCGTAATCTACTCCGTTCAGGGCTACCCAATTAACTAAATACTTGACTAATGTCTTGGGAACACTTCCGTTTACTCCATACATAGACATATGGTCGCCGTTGTAAGTAGCCCATCCCAAAGCCAATTCTGATAAGTCGCCCGTACCGATGACCATGGCGTTCACCTTGTTGGCATAGTCCATCAGGATTTGGGTACGTTCACGTGCCTGACTGTTTTCGTAGGTCACATCGTGCTTCGTCATGTCGTGGTCGA
>CAZJFI010000080.1:0-7267 GCA_964545265.1 uncultured Phocaeicola sp. | reverse complement strand
AGTTAAAACATTAATTATCTTATCTTTCACTCGTTTGTAAGTAAAGAATGGCTTTACCCAAAAGCGGACGTTCGTTTTGCGAACGTCCGCTTTTATCAATTGTTTCAAAACAATATTACTTCTTGGTTACAGTACAATACAATTTATCCGAAGTGGAACGAGTCAAATATAATTTAACTTCATAATTACCTGCTTCAGCAATTGATAAGTTACCACCACCTCTTACAAGTTCTTCAAAGGTTCCACCGAAGTCGATTTCCCATGCCTTGTTTGCACGGAACTTAAATTCACCGGCAACCAAATCGCCTGTATATACCCAAGCTTCGGTTTCATTGTCATATGTCATTTCGAAATCAGTTCCCCAGCTTGTATCTCCAGTTGCTGCACCAATGATGCTCCATGCAGTTTCTGTAAGAGTCAATGAAGCTGTAGTTAAGTCGGCTTTAATGTAGTAGAAACCGTTGGCCGGTGCACAGATGTTGTCTTCTCCTGTAATACCTTCACTAAATGTTGTGAATGAACCGTAATTCCATTGTGGGTCCCAATCACTTTCACGGTCGCCTACAAACTTGAAGCCATTGGTTGTCAGATAAGCGAAGCCATCGTAAACGCCATCAAAGTTAGGGCTCCAAACTGCTGGTGCTGTAGCCGGATTCCATTTGGGATCGCCTGGTACATAGATGTATTCGCTGAAGTTCAATTTCTCAATCTTATATGTATATTCCAACATGTTGATAGTCATCTTAACGAATTTGGCATCCCCATCAACAACTACGTTGAACGAACCAGCGTCTGATAATTCTGAACGACGTGCTAATTGACCTTCCGTCCCGTTTTTGCCATCGCCTTCTGCACATCCGAATACATACGACCAATCGTCTGCATGTTCCACAGAAACGTCATCAGTAACAGCAAACCAGTTTTCACCTTCTGTTACGGGGAAAACGATAGTAAATACAGGGTCATCGTATACATCCTTACCACTATGGTTGAATTTCAAAGTAGTACAAGCCGGATTCCATTCGCTTGGAGCACCAATGATATAATGATTGGTCGAAATAACCGGAGCTTCGGGAGTAGCTTTTAATTCAATGGTTGTAGAAGCCTTCAATGTTTCATCGCCAATAGCAATGTAAGCGTCTACAGTTGCAGGCATGGTGCGTTCTGTAGGTCGACGGCCGTTCAAAGCAATAACCAAAGTTTCGTATTCTTTGGTGTCAACGTTACCATTCATGTCGACCGGTAAATCATTACCGCTAATGGTTAATTTATATCCTGTTACGGTTGCGCCTTCGGGCATAGTTACAGAAGAAGTGAATGCTGTAACCGTTTCGCCTTCGTAAGTGGCGAAATCTATTGAAGCGCCAGCTGTAGCAGATAAAGAAACGCCTATGGCTTCTTCTTGTTCAAAACCTTGTGGTTCTGCCCAGTCTGCAAAGTCTTCTGTACAAGCGGTAAATGCTGTAGCAAGAAGAGCAAAGGCATATAATGCTATTTTTTTCATATTTTCTTATTTTTATAGTTTCAAATTCAAGCGGGAGCAGCTGTGGCTGCCCCACTCTATTTTAATTTATTTTGCAAAGAAATGATAGTAACCATCAATATCGTTGAAGATGACACGGTAATTACCTGCTGCTACAGGAATGTTAGCACCACCATTAGTACCAATACCGAATGGGAAAGTTGCAGCTCCCCAGTTTGGAGACCAACCATCGTACAAGAACTTAGCTGTAGTATCTCCACCGGTTGCATCCAAATCGAACATCCAAATATGGTTATGTTCTTCCATACAAGCAGCTACGTTTACAGGAGTCATTTGAGTATCTGTACCCCAACCATTGAAGTCTCCAGAAATGAACAGATGAGGATATACATTCTTGTCATCAGCCTTTTCAATCTTCAATTCGTCGGCCTTAGTATCCAATGTGATAGTATAGTAACCACTTACCGGAACAAAGAAGTCAGCACCTTCACCACTATCATCTTTCTTCTTTGGTTGGTTAATGTCGTTGTCTATACCACCCCATTGTTCTGCCCATTGACCAGGAACTTGAACAATCTTAAAGCCACCATTAGATGGGAAATAGCCAGTAAATGTCAATAAGCCTTCGCCAGTTTGTTCATCGTACTTGTGACCATCGACCAATGACATCGGAATTACACCTGTACCGATTTCAGCGCCCCAGCCACCATCACCGATACACCCACCGATAAGGTACCACATTTGGGGGTCGGCAGCAACCAATGGTACGAAGTAAGGTGCTACAGACAATTCAATAACATTTGAATAGCATTCATAACCCGATTGCAAAGTAGCTCTCATACGGACATAAAGAGTCATGGCATCAGTTGGCATTTGTTCTTCAGAATCAATGCCACCCAACTTCATAATGGCACGATTGATTTGTGTTGCATCAGCCAAAAACTCACAAGTGGTATATGAACCATCCAATTCAATATATGTAGCATCATCTGCTTCATCAGAAGTTGCTTCGCTCCATGTACCGGTCAAAGAGATTTGCACAAAATAAGTAACAGCGGCAGTATAGCCATAATCCGGTTGCTGGCAAGTCAACTTAATGTTCCCACTATTTTCCAAATCATATACATTAACAGCCAAAGCAGGGGTATTCAATTGAAATGTACTTGGCTGTTGTACGGTTGGATTGGAATCATTGTCAGATTCACAGGCAGTAAATGTCAACATGCTTGCGAAAGCCAAAGCCAATATATTTAATTTCTTCATAATAAACATTTATTTATTGATTAATAACCAGGGTTTTGAACCAAGTTGGAATTGTTTGCCAAATCAGCCACAGGCAATGCATATATATTCATGTGTGAACCGAATTGCGCGCCATTAGCCTGACCACCCATCCATTCCCATTTATATTCAGCTTGACCAGCATAACGACCATAACGAACCAAATCCATACGGCGACGACCTTCAAACCAGAATTCACGGCTCCATTCGTCACAAATATCATCCAAAGAATAAAGATTCTTTGTTGTAGCATTAGCACGGGTACGCAATGCATTTACCTTTTCAGAAGCGTCGGCATTGGTTCCGTTGATACGAGTAGATGCTTCAGCATATGTCAAATAAGCTTCCGCAATGCGCATCAAGAATAGGTCTGTATTCACAAAGTTAATCACCTGATTGGGCTGACCATCCGAACGTACATTACGGAATTTTACACAACCGAAACCGGCATTGGCATCTGTTTCATCAGCAATACGATGAGTATATCCTGCACCATAGAACAAAGCACGGTCATCTTGTGCAGCTGCTATCATTTCTGCAATAGAATTAGCCTGAGGGGCTTCTCCACTGAAGAACTTGTCAAGCAATGTACCACGAACACGTGTACACTTACCCCAGCTACAATCTGTACCAGAAGGAATATCTGCATCCATAGTAGCAGCATAAGTCGACAAAATCAAGAAGTTCATACCACCATAACTGCTGGTAGTCACACCATCATTCAATACAGGAAGGATAGCTTCGTACTTGGCACTTGTTTCATTGTTGTCAGCCAAGAAAAGCATTTGATAAGCTGAATACTTTTCACCTGTATTAGGATTGGTAGCACCCGTTGTATTCAATTTATAATAACCATTGTTGATTACTTTTTCAGCATATGTTAATGCATTTTGCCATTGAGCCGTTCCTGTATAAACTTCTGCGTTCAAATAAAGACGAGACAAAAGCATCCAAGCAGCAGCTTTGTCGGCACGGCCATAAGTAGTTTGACCAGGGTTAGCCAACAAAGGTTCAATTTCAAGCAATTCACTTTCTACAAAGTCAAAGAACTGCTTACGTTCATAACGAGGAGCCAATTCCGAAGAAACTGTAGTCATGAAAGCTGCATTTCCATAAAGGTCCATAATGTAGTAATAATTGTAAGCACGGATATAACGTACTTCAGCACGCTGCATAGCTGTTTCAGGATCATCATCTGTAGTCTGTTCCAAGAAGAAATTACAGAGAGTGATAGTGAAATACAAACGATAGTACAAGCCACTGGAGAATGCATTGCTTGCACCATAATTATTATGCAACAAATCGGGGACACCAGCATCACTAATCCATACCCAGTGTGCTTCATCGGTTGTAAATTCATTCATGTACCAAGACATACGGTAGAATTCTGACTGACCTTCATCACCCGGTACGTCACCATTGCCGCTAGGACCAGTTTGACCTGTCAAACAGAAACTGGCATAAATTTTATTTAGCAAAGCATCCTGGTCAAGAGTCATAGTTTGTTGCGGATTGATTGGATCCACATCCAAATCGCCGACACAAGATGTAGTACCTACTGCCAAAGCAAAGGCTGCTGCAGAAAGATATACTTTTATATTATTTAGTTTCATACGATTTTGTTTTATAGATTAGAAATTAAGACTCAAACCAAAGATACCAACGAATGGACGTGGATAGATGTTACCATCATAACCACCGTTAATTTCAGGATCAAGACCCTTGTAGTCTGTGATTGTAAATACATTCTGTGCTGTCAAATAAGCACGGCCACTGATATTTCTTCCGAACAATTTGTCGAATGAATAACCTAACGTAATGTTATCACACTTCAAGAATGATGCATTTTGAATGAAATAATCAGACAAGGCATCAATACCACTAACGGTCTGCCAATTCTTATCCAATACCATATTAGTAACATTGTGCCAAGATTCACCTGAATAAATGTTAGTAGCAGAAACATTTGATTTACCAGCTTCAACAGCATTGTATACATAGTTATTCAGACTTGCACGGAATGACATACCGAAATCCCACTTCTTGTAGGTTACCTTAGAAGTCAAGCCCATCAAGACATCCGCATCAGCTTTTTTGTAGAAATAACGGTCATCATCATTAATGATACCATTACCATCACGGTCAACATACTCACCTTGAATTGGCAAGCCCTTTTCATCATAAACTTGTTGGTAAGTATAGAATGCAGAAGCTGATTCACCCTTTCTCCAAGCCTTAATACCATTTGAGCCTACACCCACTGCAGCACCACCATATTGGATGGTATAATCGTCACCTTGAGCAGCCAAAAGTTCGTCAATTTGATTTTGGTTATAAGTGAAGTTGTAACCCAATTCCCAATACCAATCATCTGTTTGTACCGGTCTCCATGTCATAGCAACTTCCACACCTTGATTGTGCAAAGAACCGATATTACTAGTAACTGTTGCTGCAAAGTTGGAACCAGCTGATACATAAACGGTGTTGATAAGGTCTGTAGTCTTACGATAATAGTAGTCAACATTGGCAGTAAAACGATTATTGAAGAATGCCAAATCGATACCTGCATTGTATGTAGTAGTCTTTTCCCAAGTCAAATCCTTATTATAAGCATCCGGACGATAAGTAACACCATCACCAATAATTGGATAATAAGCACCTTGAGAGTTCGGAGTATAAGAAGCAAAATAAGTATAGTCGCCAATACCTTCTTGCTGACCAGTAACACCGAAGCCCAAACGAACTTTGAAGTCATTCAATGCATCTACCTCCTTCAAGAAAGATTCTTCTTTCACCTTCCATGCAAAAGCAGCTGATGGGAACAAGCCCCAACGGTTATCCTTTGAGAAACGAGAAGAACCATCGTTACGCAATGTAAATGTAAAGAGGTACTTGTCCATTAATGTATAGTTCAAACGACCAAAGAAAGATACCAAATAATTCTCTGTCTTGTAAAGTGTATTTTCAGACGGATTGTATTTAGTTCCAGCGATAGAAGCATCATTGTTAGTGGTTGGCACTAAGCCACAATAGAAATAATCTGTTTCTTTGTGGAAATGTTGCCATTCATAACCTCCCATTACATCTAAGTAATGATTCTTGTCGAATTCTTTAGTATATTGTGCATACATACTTAAAGAGAGGTTGTAAGTATCCATAGTATTCCAACCCTTATTACCATAATAATAAGTACCACTATCATAATTATAAGGAGAACTCACCTTATTTGTTTCACCTGTACCAAGGTCCATACCAGCATTCATGTGCAAACGCAAATCTTCAAATCCATGAATCTTGTAATCCAATTCCAAATTACCCATCAATTTCTTGGAATCCCCTTTATCTGAGTTCAAATAAAGTAAAGAAACTGGATTGGTTGGAGCCAATGTATTGATACCATATTTCCATTCTGAGTCATTCCAATCAACTGGTGAAGCCCATTGCCAATAACCTGCATAGTTCTTTTTATAAAGTTCTGTATCACCATATACAGGTTTTGTTGGATCCATAGAAGTTGCATTACCAATAGCACCGGTATTAGCATAGCTAGTCTTAGAATACATACCCTTAGCATTCAAGTTAACCTTCAAATGGTCGTCCAAGAAACTTGGTGAAACATTCACACTGGCTGTATAACGTTCAAAGCTTGATGTCTTTAATGTACCCTGTTGGTTGGTATAACCCAATGATACACGATAAGGCATATTCTTCAAACCACCTGCAATAGTAATGTTGTGGTCTGTACTGATTGCTGTACGATAAATTTCATTTTGCCAATCTGTATCTGCAAATACATGATTACCGTTAGCATCATAATAACCTAAGTTAGCATATTCAGGACTTGCCAAGAATTCATCATCTGTATAACCAAATGTATTCCGGACAAAATCCATATATTCACCAGCACTCAATACATCCAACTTATCGGCTACAGTACTTACAGAAACGTTACCATTGTATGAAATACTTGGTTTAGAGTCTCTACGTCCTTTCTTTGTAGTAATAAGAATAACACCGTTAGAAGCACGGCTACCATAAATGGCTGTTGCAGAAGCATCTTTCAAAACTGTAAAGCTCTCGATATCGGCAGGATTAACCAATGCCAAAGGATTCGACATACCTTGCACACCATAGCTGTCCATAGCCAAACCATCGATAACAATCAACGGATCATTAGAAGCATTCAACGAAGAACCACCACGAATACGGATAGTAGCACCACCACCAGGTTCACCACCACCATTGATAACACTAACACCGGCAATCTTACCTTGCATCATATCCTGTGCACTGGTAATCAAACCTTTATTCATTTCATCTGGCTTCATGGCTGTTACAGATCCTGTCAAGTCATTCTTTCTGGCTGTACCATAACCAATGACAACAACTTCGTCCATCAATTCAGTGTCGTCTTTCAATACAATGTTCATGTTAGCAGCTGCAGGAAGTTCCTGTGTGCTGTAACCGATGAATGACACAACGATAATGTCACCTTGATTTGCA
>CAZJFI010000079.1:0-7359 GCA_964545265.1 uncultured Phocaeicola sp. | reverse complement strand
AAACACCAGTGGATTCACTTCCATCCCGGTTCGACCCCGGGTCTGGGTACTGAAAGAGAAGTTCGAGAGAATTTCTCTTTTTTTTGGGTATGACGGGCATGTCATACATCTGTGGTGAAAGTCCGGCTCAGTAGCGAAAGTACACTATATGTGTTTGTAGCTGATGCTTTTTTTAAAAAACTCATTGTTTTACGATGAAAGAAACGCCGTTTCCTTCATCACTACTCGTCGATTTATTTCTTTCGTTTCGTTGGCTTTCTTAAGGATAATGTATATCTTTGCCTATCACTCTTTTGTTAATAAACATATTATGATGAAACGTATCGTTGTATTTGCCGTTTTGGCCGTTTTTGCTCTTTGCGGAATGGCAAACAATCCGTTGCAGGGAAAAATTATGAATGTGTTGGGAGATAGTTATGTGGCCAATCATCGTCGCCCTAAAACCGAGGCATGGCATTACAAGTTTGCCGAAAAGCATGGAATGAAGTACAATAACTACGGACGCAATGGGGGATGTATAGCGTTCGACCGAACTCACGAAGGATTCGGACCTTCGTTGATGGTTCGTTATAAAGATATGGATCGAGAAGCCGATTTGGTAGTTATTATTGCCGGTCATAACGATGCCGGTTTTGCAAAGGAGAATAAGGACTCTTTGAAAATGGTGGCCGATAGCCTCGATTTGTTGTTGACTCAAATAAAACAGCATTGTCCCAAGGCAAAAATAGCTTACGTTACTCCGTGGTATGTAGACAGAAGCGGTTTTAAAGGAACTGTCCGGATTATCCGGAAAGTATGCCGTAAACATGATGTCCCGGTATTGAACAATTATAAGAAGAATGCTTTGATCAAGGTGCGCGATGAGGAATTCCGTAAAACTTACTTCCAAGGATTAAAAGATACAGCGCATCTGAATAATGAGGGGCATGACTTGTTTTTCCCCGAAGGGGAGGAATTCCTATTGAAAGTGATGGAGTGATGTACATTAGTACATGGATGTGTATGAAAGTACATGTAAAAGGATAATTTTCTATGGATGTAGCTGTAAATTTATGCTACATTTGCCCATTATTAATTTACTATGCATTAAATTACCATGAAAAACAAGGTGTGTCTGTTATTATTGGCCTTTATTGGAATATGTCAATGGGTAAAGGCTGATGTCCGTGATAAATATAACTTCAATTCGGATTGGTTGCTATATGTAGGCGATGTGGCCGAGGCTAAAGAAACGAAATATGCAGATGCCGATTGGAAGAAAGTGAGACTTCCCCGTCCTTTCAATGAAGACGAAGCATTCAAATTGGATATCCACAACTTGACAGATACCATCATGTGGTATCGCAAGCACTTCCGCCTGCCGGCAGAGGCCAGAGGCCAGAAAGTGTTTGTGGAATTCGAAGGTGTACGTCAAGGGGCCGATTTCTACATCAACGGCCAATACTTGGGTTTGCATGAAAACGGTGCCATGGCCGTAGGTTTTGACCTGACTCCCTATATCAAGTATGGGCAAGAGAACGTAATTGCCGTTCGTGTAGACAATAACTGGTCATATAAAGAGAGGGCTACCGATACCAAATATCAGTGGAGCGACCGCAATTTCAATGCCAATTACGGTGGTATTCCCAAAAACGTTTGGTTGCATGTAACCGACAAGTTGTATCAGACCTTGCCCTTATATAGCAATTTGCAGACAACCGGTGTCTATATCTATGCCGATGATATCCGTGTGAAGAGCCGCAAGGCGATGATTCATGCCGAATCGGAAATCAGAAACGAGTATAAGAAGGCTAAGAAGGTAGCTTATCAGGTGCAGCTGATTGACCGTGACGGTTCCTTGGTCAAGGAATTCAAGGGCGAGGAAACCCTACTGAAAGCTGGTGAAACCACTACCTTGAAGGCAGCGGCCGAGGTGGAAGGCCTTCATTTCTGGAGTTGGGGCTATGGCTATTTGTATACCGTGAAGACCAGCCTTTGGGTGGATGGCCAGAAGGTGGACGAAGTGTCTACTCGTACCGGTTTCCGCAAGACACGCTTTGCCGATGGTAAAATCTGGCTGAACGACCGTGTACTCCAAATGAAAGGCTTTGCTCAACGTTCCAGCAACGAGTGGCCTGGAGTGGGTATGAGCATTCCAGCATGGCTGAGCGACTATAGCAACGGTATGATGGTGGAAGGAAATGCCAACTTAGTGCGTTGGATGCACATCTGTCCATGGAAACAGGACATCGAATCGTGCGACCGTGTAGGCTTGATCCAAGCCATGCCGGCCGGTGATGCGGAAAAGGACCGTCAGGGCCGTCAATGGGAACAACGTACCGAACTGATGCGCGATGCTATAATCTATAACCGAAACAATCCGAGTATCATCTTCTATGAATGCGGCAATGAATCCATCAGCAAGGAACACATGCTGGAAATGAAAGCCATTCGTGATAAGTACGACCCTCATGGTGGACGTGCCATCGGTTCCCGTGAAATGCTCGACATCCGAGACGCAGAATACGGAGGCGAAATGCTTTACATCAACAAGAGCAAGCATCACCCTATGTGGGCGATGGAATATTGCCGCGACGAAGGCTTGCGCAAGTATTGGGACGATTATTCTTATCCGTATCATAAGAATGGTGCGGGCAATGATGAATATCGTTCGGCCATGACCAATCAGGTGGCCAAGCGTAAGGATGCCAGTGCCTATAATCATAATCAGGATTCGTTTACCAAAGAAAATGTAGCCCGTTGGTACGACTATTGGCGCGAACGACCGGGTACAGGTGAACGTGTCAGCTCGGGTGGTGTAAAGATTATCTTCTCCGATACCAATACACACTTCCGCGGAGTGGAAAACTATCGTCGTAGTGGGGTGACCGACCCGATGCGTATCCCTAAGGATCCGTTCTTCGCTCATCAGGTGATGTGGGACGGTTGGGTGGATATTGAAACCCCTCGCATCCATATTGTAGGTCATTGGAATTACAACGATACGGTGGTGAAGCCGGTGTATGTAGTAGCCAATACGGAAAAGGTGGAATTGTTCCTCAATGGTGAATCATTGGGATATGGCATTCGTGAATATAACTTCCTCTATACTTTCGATAAGGTAGCCTTCAAGCCAGGTAAGTTGGAAGCAGTAGGTTATGATGAAAACGGAAAGGAAACTTGTCGTACAGCTTTGCAAACTGCAGGCAAGCCCGAACAGATTAAGTTGAGTGTCATTCAAAGTCCGAAGGGCTGGAAAGCAGATGGTGCCGATATGATATTGCTTCAGGTAGAAGTAACCGATAAGGAAGGTCGCCGTCATCCGTTGGCCAACGATTTGATTCATTTCGAAGTGGAAGGACCGGCCGAATGGCGTGGTGGCATTGCCCAAGGTGTTGACAACTATATTTTGTCGAAAGATCTTCCTGTAGAATGTGGTGTGAACCGTGCTTTGATTCGCTCACTCACCCAAGCGGGTACGGTACGTATTTCTGCCAAGGGAGAAGGACTGAAATCGGCCGAAGTAACGTTGAATACCCTTCCGTTTGAAACCAAGAACGGTTTGAGCGATTATATTCCTGCCAATGAACTCGAAGGTTGGCTGACACGTGGCGAAACTCCTCAAACACCTTCTTATGTGGATAGTAAGGTGGATGTAGCAATCGTATCGGCAGCGGCTGGTGTCAATCAGGAAAGAGCTGCTAATAGCTTTGATGACAATGAATTGAGCGAGTGGCTGAATGACGGTCGGTTAAGTACTGGTTGGATTACTTATAAATTGGCCCGTCGTGCAAGCATTGATGAAGTTTGCATGAAATTGACTGGTTGGCGTATGCGTAGTTATCCTATCGAGATTTTTGCCGGAAAGGAATTGATTTGGAGTGGAGAAACACCCAAAAGCTTGGGATATATACATCTGGATTTGAAACCGGTGATGACCGATGAAATAACCATTCGTTTGAAAGGTGCTGCTCAGGAATCCGATGCTTTTGGACAAATTGTAGAAGTAGCAGCTCCTGCAGCTGGAGAACTTGACCTTTATAAGGCTAAAGACGGTGATAAGGTGAAGCATGAACTCCGTATTGTGGAAGTTGAATTCAAGGAAAATTTGTGGAAATAATACGATAAATATATGAAAAGAATTAATCTGTTTTTGGTGGCATTGTTTTGTGCCTTTGCAGTGAATGCTTCCCCGGAAGGAAGAAAAGTGGAGAATTTTAATTTTGGATGGAAGTTTATCCTTCAAGATGTAAAAGGTGCTGAGCAGCCGCAATTTGATGATAGCGGTTGGCGGGTGGTAGATGTACCGCATGACTTTCAGATTGAGCAACCTTGGGTGGCGCCTGATGCCAGCGAACGGGCTGACAACAGTGACCCGGGTGCGAATATTCGTAGTCGTTTGAGTAGTCGTGGTTTCAAGGAAATGGGGATTGGTTGGTATCGTAAAACTTTCACCCCCGATGCTTCATGGAAAAACAAGCGTGTGATTATCGACTTTGAAGGCATCATGTATGTAGGTGATGTTTATTTGAACGGCCAATTGATTGGAGGTACCGATTATGGTTATGTAGGCTTTGAAATTGACATTACCAAATTGTTGAAATACGATGCACCTAATGTATTGGCCGTTAAGGCAGATACTCGTGAACCGAACAATTCCCGTTGGTATACCGGTGGTGGACTTTATCGTGATGTAACGATAATGGTAACCGATCCTAATCTCTATTTGATGCGTCATCCACTTTATATTACTACTCCTCAAGTTTCTGAGTCGGAAGCTACAGTAAATGTACAGGTGGAAATGGCCTGCTATACCAATCAGAAGACATTGAAGACCGAATTGGTCATTACCGATGCTGCCGGTAACGAGGTAACACGTCAAACTGAAGACTTGGTATTTAACCGGAAAATGCGTACTTGTGAATATCCGTTGAAGGAAGTGAAATTGACAAATCCTATGTTGTGGGATTGTGAACATCCTAACCTGTATACAGCGAAGGTGACTATTTATCATGAAAACGGTGAAGTGGCCGATCAGGTAACAGAACGTTTCGGTATCCGTTCACTTGAATTTTCTCCCAAATTCGGAATGAAGTTGAATGGAAAGAAAATTCTTCTGAAGGGTATTGCCAATCATCATTCGTTGGGCGCTTTGGGCTCGGCTGCCTATCCGCGTGCTATTGAGAAACGTATCCAAATATTGAAAGAGTTTGGTGTCAATCATATTCGTACATCTCATAATCCTTATAGCGAAGAGTTTATGGATCTTTGTGATGAATACGGTATCTTGGTGGTAGACGAACTGTATGATAAGTGGCTCGACCAATATTGTGGTGGCCGTGCACCATGGGCTTTGTTGTGGCAGAAGGATATACCGGAATGGATTAAGCGCGACCGTAATCATCCGTCGGTGGTATTCTGGAGTTTGGGTAATGAATTGCAAACTTACTGGCATCTTCCTCATGCCGACTGGGGCGTGACTCCGTATCGTATGCAACGCGAGTTGTTGAAACGTTATGATAACACTCGTTTGATAACAGTAGCCATGCATCCACGTGGACGTAGTTTGGAAACCGATTCATTGCCGGCACCGTTGGTACATGAAACCGACATTGCAGCATATAACTATCGATACATGTATTTCCCGGGTGATGGCAAGCGTTTCCCGCACATGATGTTCTATCAAAGCGAAGCCAATACCAGTAACATGGGACCTAACTGGTTTGAAATGGATCTTGATAAGGTGTTAGGTTTGGCCTATTGGGGACAAATAGATTACTTGGGTGAAAGTGGTGGTTGGCCTGCCAAAGGTTGGGCACAAGGTGTATTTGACATTTCGCTCCAACCTAAGCCTATCGCTTATTTCCTGAAGAGTATGTTCAGCGAAGAACCCTTGGTACACATTGGTATTGTGGAAAGTGAAGAAGACCGTATGTGGAACGGAGTACAGACCGGTGTGGCTCGTATGAACGACCATTGGAATCACAAGGCAGATGAATCTCTTTCAATCATAACCTATACCAATGGTGATGAAGTAGAATTGGTATTGAATGGCAAGAGCCTTGGAAAGAAAAAAAATGTTGAAGGAAAGGATCGTAACCGTATTCGCTGGAATGAAGTGAAATATGCTCCCGGTTATTTGGAAGCGAGAGCTTATAAGAATGGTAAGGTTGTAGCCCGTCATCGTATTGAAACAGCCGGTAAGGTCAAGAAACTAGTTGTAGAAGCGGACAATGCCAATTGGAAAGCCGATGGTCAGGACTTACAGCATCTGCGTGTTTATGCAGTTGATGCTAAAGGCCGCCGTGTACATTCTATTGATACTCAGTTGAAATTCAAGGTGGAAGGAGATGCCCGCATTGTGGGCGTGGATAATGGTAACATTGTTTCTCACGAGCTTCATGCTGTGAATGAACGTAAGTTGTTCCATGGTTCAGCTTTGGTAATCCTTCGTGCCGGTCAGACTCCGGGTGAAGTGACATTGATAACCGAAGGAGAAGGTTTCAAGACTGTAAAGACTAAGTTGCAAATCCAATAAAAATAAAAGGGATTATATATCAGGAGACACTTTGTGCGATCTGGTATATAATCCTTTAATAAATCAATCTATGAAGAAACGTACCTGTTTTTGGAGTGGAATTTTTGCGATGGGATGCTTGAGTATTCCATTCTTGCAGTCTTGTAATCCAAAAGGGACTCAAAATGAGCGGCCGAATATCATTTTTATCTTGGCAGATGATTTGGGGTATTGTGATTTGGCTTGTTATGGAAACCAATACATCCAAACTCCAAACATTGACCAATTGGCTGCAACAGGAACGAGTTTTACACAAGCTTATGCAGGGTCAGGAATCAGTTCACCTTCTCGTTGCTCGCTGATGACCGGTCGTAATTCGGGCAATACTACCATTCGTGATAATTTTTGTGTAGAGGGAGGTATAGAGGGCTTTAAAGGAAAGAATAAGATTAGGCGTATGCATTTGTTGCCGAATGATACAACACTTGCTACCGTCCTAAGTGCAGCCGGATATCGTACTTGTTTGGTAAATAAGTGGCATCTGGATGGGTTCAATCCGGAAGCTACTCCTTTAAATCGAGGCTTTCATGAATTCTATGGATGGTTAATCAGCACGGCTCACTCAAACGATCCTTATTATTATCCCTATTGGCGTTTTAATAACGATAAGTTGGAGAACATCGAAGAAAACGAAGGAGATAAACGGATTAAGCATAATACAGACATTTCTACGGATGATGCCATTAAGTTCATCCAACGGAATAAAGAGAATCCTTTCTTTTTGTATTTGGCATACGATGCTCCCCATGAACCCTATAATATGGAAGAAACAGGGTGGTATGATGAAGAGGAATGGGATATGA
>CAZJFI010000078.1:0-7416 GCA_964545265.1 uncultured Phocaeicola sp. | reverse complement strand
TAAAGTAACGTGCTGTTTTCTATCCTATATTGGCGTAACTAAAAAGTATAATGCGGCATTATACTTTTGTGTCTTCACGTTTGGCAGATAGAAAGATAACGGTAGCTCTGCAAAAAGTAGCAGGAGACTGCTCGTTTCCGGAGAGAATTCACCATGTAGCGGGAATAGCTGTATCTTTGTAGTGCTTCTGTTCCGTACAGGCAATTGTAGTGGATATGTAACATCGTCAAAAGTATATGTAACGGAAACAGGAGCGGGATACCGAAAGAAAGTTCTTTCTTTGCAAAAAGAATGTGTAACTAAATGAAAAGATAAAATGCACACAAAATGGTTGCTCTTGTTGCTCTGCCCGTTGCTCTTTGTGGCTTGTCACTCCGAACGGGTGGCGAAAGAAAAGGCCGATGTTTTGCCGGAAATATTTCCGGATTATGTTTCGGTTACTATACCCTGTAATATTGCTCCCTTAAATTTCAGGTTGGAATGTGCGGACTATGTCCAGGCATGCGTCAAGGTGGATGGAAAGGAAATGCTCCGTACGCATGGTAAGGAGGGGGTAGTTTCTTTTCCGTTAAGAGATTGGAAACACCTGATGGGGCAGGCTCAAGGAAAGACACTTGAAGTGCAGGTGTCGGCATGGAGTGAGCAACATCCTGAAGGGGTAGAATATCTTCCTTTCTCTGTGCAGGTGGTTCCTGACGAATTGGATAATTGGATAGCCTATCGTTTGATAGAACCCGGTTATCAGGGGTGGCGGTTGATGGGTATCTACCAGCGGGAGCTTTCTTCGTTCGAGGAAAAGGAAATCATTACCAATAAAGAAAGCAAGTCTACCTGTATCAATTGTCATCATTTCTCTAACCGTTCGTCGAAAAGTATGATATTCCATGCACGTGGAGGCAATGGAGGAACCATCTTTTATCAAAACGGAAAGGTTGGGAAGGTGAATATAGACAAGATAGGTCCTATGAAGGGGGCAACTTATCCGGCTTGGCATCCTGAGGGGAGAATCGTTGCTTTCTCGTCGAACACTACCCGCCAGATATTCTTTGGTCAGGGGCAACAACCCATTGAGGTATACGATAATGCTTCGGATTTGATTCTTTATGACACACAAACTCGTGAGGTGATTGCCGAACCAAAATTCAATACGCAAGAGGTGATGGAAACCTTTCCTCATTGGTCGCCCGACGGGAAAACCTTGTATTATGTGGCAGCCGATTCCAAAGACTTGTCATTGGAACGCGAAGAGGTTCATTATCATTTGCTCCGAGTTTCTTTCGATGCGGCTACCCGTACTTTTGGAGAAAAGATTGATACGTTGTACAATGCTCACAAAATGGGAGGAAGTGTGTCGTATCCGCGTGTTTCGCCCGATGGACGTCATTTGCTTTATACATGGACAGCATTCGGCACATTCCCTATCTGGCATCAGGAGGCCGATTTGAAAATGATGGACTTGCAGACGGGAGAAGCGGTAGACGTGTCTGTTTGGAATGATACCAAGCAAGCCGATAGCTATCATTCGTGGTCGGCCAACGGACGTTGGGTGATGTACGGAAGCCGCCGGCAGGACGGACGCTACACCCGGCTCTATTTTGCCTATTTTGATAAAGAGGGTAAGGCGCACAAGCCTTTCCTGCTTCCGCAAGAAGACCCTCGCCACAATACATGGCGTTTGAAGTCGTATAATGTTCCTGAATTTGTGGACGGACAAGTGGAACTTCCGGCTTCTGTTATTGAACTTTTTAAGAGTGAAAACTAATTCTTGAAGCGATGAAACAATTGATGACCCATTTCCGATATATGTTGTGTTTGCAGGCCCTGATTCTTTTTGGAGTGCTTTGGGGAGTGTGGTATGTGAATTACTATTATCATTTGTTGTGGTTGGAAGGCTATAGCTATTTTACCACGTTGCCGGATTTTACCATGACTCAGACGCAATTTCCAGACGATGTATTGAAGTATGCAGGTGCTTTTTTGTTACAACTATTCTATGAACCTGTTTGGGGAGCCGCTATAGAGGCTGGTTTTACCGTCTGGATATTTCTTTGTGGAGCAGTGATAGTAGGATGCTTATTCAAATCTGCTGTAAAGATGCTATGGCTGGCTGCTCTTCCATTGCCTTTCTTTGTTTGCGGGCAATTTTGGGACTTGTCATTGGAACGCTCACTTGGGTGGTGCCTGGTGGCTTTGGGAACAGTCATTGCGGTTTGGACTGTAACCGCTTGGAAGAAGGTGGATTGGAATCCGGCAAAAGGGTTATGCCATCCTATAGTGCGAATGGTGGTTCCTGTGTTGTCTTTAAGTGTATCGGTATACTTTTTGATAGGATTCGATAAAGGATATCGGAATCAGGAACTGTTCGGACAGTTGGAGTATTTGGGTGAACGTAAGCAATGGGATGAAATCTTGCAAGTGGTATCTCCGCAAGATGCCCAAAAGAACCAATTGTTACGTACTTATGCCTTGTTGGCCTTGGCCGAAACCAGTCGCTTGCCCGACTATATGCTCCGTTATGGCATTACCAATTCCAATGAATTCCTTTTCTTCAATAGGGAAGTACCTTTCTGCCGTAATTTCAATAGTCTGTTCTATCGTTCGGTGGAATTGCCAAATGAAGTGGTCCATCAGTGCTATCAATTGGGGAATCAATCTTTTTTCGGTATCAGTTTTACAGAATTGAAAAGGCTTATAGATACGTATTTAGAGGTAGAGGATTATCCGTTGGCCAAAAAATACATGGAAGTGTTGAGTCATTCCACTTTTCAGACCGATTGGATAAAGGAACGGTTACCTCGTTTGGAGGCCATTAAAGGTACGTCTCCCCATTATACGATGATAGGCAAGGCTTTTACAGTTGATACCTTTTTGGAAACGATGTCTTCAGTGTACGACCGTTCGCCCGATAACCGCATGTATGCTGATTTGTTGCTTTGTGGAATCTTGGCCGACAAGAACGGAAAAAAGTTCTATCAGGTGTTCCAGATTATAGCCAAGCATCTGTTTGCCCGAGGGGAGCGGATTCCCCGTTATTATGAAGAAGCCTTGCTGCTTGTCTCTTCGTACGAGAAGGATGTCTTGACCAGATACAATATCAGTAAGGAGAGTAGGGACCGTTTCAACGATTTCATGCAGTTGGCAAAAACCAATCGTTTGGGTATTGCCAAACGGAAATATCCGGATTCCTATTGGGCCTATGTCTATTAATGATGAAAGCCAAATGAAAATGTTACGAAAAGAAGCGGATGTGACGGTGGCATATACATCATCCGCAGGAATAAAGAAGGAAGTAACGTTGAAGGTGAAGGTGATTACTCCTTTCCCGTTGACCAATGGCATGTTCAATCCATCCATTTGGGAAAACGGTTCTTTCGATGAAGTTACCCGTACATTGATAACCGGACAATATGGATTTGGAGGTTGGCAATATGCGGAAGGGCTTAATCTTTCGACATATACCACTCTGACTGTAGAGTTAGGAAGCGATAACGATAGCATGGTGTCTTTCCGCTTGTTCGACAAGAACAATTATTGGAGCAATCCGGCTATGTACGATTTTGGTGCTTCCAGAAAAGTGGAGGTTGAACTGGCTTCGATGAAGGATAAGGATGGAGGTAAGATAGACCCTTCGCATCTCTATATTGTAGGATTCTGGTCATTAGGATTCAAACCCATTATAATAAACGAAATCTCTCTCAAATAAATGAAAATAGTTGTTATTAGGTAATGAATGAGTATTGAATCGAACATCAGTTTGTGAAAGACTGATTATTTTGTGCATTTTATAATGGCCTGCATTTCCTGTGAAGAAAGTGCAGGTTTTTTTCGTTGAAATGGTCGGTTTTTAATGTTGGTGAACTTGTATTTTGCGGAAATGAATCATAGCCGAAAGTTTATGTTACATGCAAGGGATGTAAAAGTGAAAAAAAATATCTTTCTTTGTAATGAAATAATTTTTTAACTAATGATATTTAAAGAACCATGAAAAAATTTGTTGTTGTTTCGTGTATGGCACTGGCCATGTTGTCGGGAGCCGGTAGTGCTTTGGCACAAGGATTTGGCCGTAGAACTCAAGTTGAAGATCCAACAGGTTATAAAGACACTTATAAAGACTATTTCACTATAGGGGTGGCTGTGAACATGCGTAATGTCACCACTCCTGAGCAAATGGCTCTTATCAAAAAGAACTTCAATAGTATTACGGCCGAAAACGATATGAAGCCGGTATCGTTACAACCCAAAGAAGGAGAATTCAATTGGGAAAATGCGGATAAGATAGCTAACTTTTGCCGTGAAAACAACATTCCTCTTCGTGGACATTGCTTGTGCTGGCATAGCCAATTCGCCGATTGGATGTTTGTAGACAAAAAAGGAAAAGAAGTAAGCAAGGAAGTGTTCTACGAACGCCTTCGTACTCATATTCATGCAGTAGTGAACCGTTACAAGGATATTGTCTATGCATGGGATGTGGTAAACGAAGCCATAGCCGATGGTGACGGACGTAGAACTCCATGGATGAATGAAGAACCCAGCCCATACCGTCAATCCAGACACTTTAAACTGTGCGGTGATGAATTTATAGCCAAGGCTTTTGAATTTGCACGTGAAGCCGACCCAAAGGCTTTGTTGTTCTATAACGACTATAATGCAGCCGACCCAGCCAAGCGCGACCGTATATATAATATGGTAAAGAAAATGAAGGATGCGGGTGTACCTATTGATGGTATCGGTATGCAGGGACACTATAACATCTATGGCCCGAGTATAGAAAATGTGGATGAGGCCATTACCAAGTATGCGACATTGGTCGATCACATTCATTTTACCGAATTGGATGTACGTATCAATCAGGAAATGGGCGGACAGTTACGTTTCAGCCGGGGAGAAGACAAACCGGTGGCCTCTTATATTGATGCTTTGCTCGAAGCACAATATGCCAATTTGTTCAAGGTATTCCGTAAGCATAAGAATGTGATAAAGAATGTAACATTCTGGAATTTGTCTGACCGCGATTCTTGGTTGGGCGTGAACAACTATCCGTTGCCGTTCGATAAGGATTACAAGCCCAAGAAGGCTTATTTTGCCATTAAGAACTTTAATCCGGAGTTGGATAATGCAGTAATCAAGGAAGACTTCAAACCTTCTGTATGTAATCAACCGGGACAGGAATATCCGATGGTTAATTCACAAGGCTATGCCCGTTTCCGTGTGGTGGCTCCCGATGCTAAGTCTGTAATCGTTAGCTTGGGCTTAGGTGGTCGTGGCGGTACCGTGTTGCATAAAGACAAGGACGGTGTTTGGGTAGGTACAACCGAAGGTCCGATGGACGAAGGTTTCCACTATTATCATTTGACGATTGACGGTGGTGTGGTAAACGACCCGGGTGCCAATAACTATTATGGTTCCGTTCGTTGGGAAAGCGGTATCGAAATTCCGGCACACGACCAAGATTTCTATGCAGTGAAAGATGTCCCTCATGGACAGGTAGTACAGGTGTTGTTCCCATCTCCAAGTACAAACAGCACTCGCAGAGCATTTGTTTATCTGCCACCTACTTACGATGGAAAGAAGAAATTCCCGGTTCTTTACCTGCAACATGGTTGGGGAGAAGACGAAACAGCTTGGAGCCGTCAGGGACATGCCAACTTGATTATGGACAATTTGATTGCCGAAGGCAAGTGCGAACCGTTCATCATTGTGATGACATACGGTATGACCAATGAAACCAGATATGGAGGCATCCGTTCTTTTAAGGTAGATAATTTTCAGAAAGTATTGGTAGACGAATTGGTTCCTTATATCGATAGTCATTTCAAGACCAAAGCCAATAAGGATAACCGTGCTATGGCCGGCCTTTCTATGGGTGGTATGGAAACCAAGGCCATCACTTTGGCCCGTCCGGAAGTATTTGGCTATTATGGCTTGCTTTCAGGAGGAACGTATGCTCCGGCTGATATCAAAGACAAGAATCAAGTGAAGGTTATCTTCATGAGTTGTGGTAGCAAGGAGTTCCCGGATGGAATCAACAAGGCTGCTGCCGATTTGAAGGCTGCTGGCTTCAATGCCGTTCCATATATTTCGGAAGGAACCGCTCATGAATTCTTGACTTGGCGTCGCTCTTTGCGTGAAATGGCTCCATTGTTGTTCAAATAAGATTGAATGTACATGTATAGGTGGATTAGAAGAATCTGTTGCTTGTGTATAGGGTTTTGAGCTATATCCATTGTCGCGAACGCTTCCACTCGCAAGATGAATTATTGGAGACAGCCCGTCGTTTCTGTGCAGAACAGATACCGTTGGTCTTGATTGTACAAGACTGGCAATATTGGGGTAAATATGGCTGGAATGCCATGCAGTTTGATGAACAGCATTACCCGGATCCGACAAAGATGGTGAAGGATTTATAAATTTTAAATGATAAATTTACTATGAAAAAAATATTTTATGTGAGTTGTATGGCTTTGATGGTGGCATGTGGAAATGCTCCTCAAAAAGAAATGAAGACATTTGTAGCAGAAGGCAATCCGCTGATAACAGATAAATTTACTGCCGACCCGGCACCGATGGTACACGAGGGTACCCTTTATTTGTATGTGGGGCATGATGAATATTACGAAGGTCAGGATTCGGCATCGGGTGGCAAGGAATTCAATATTACTGAATGGCTCTGTTATTCGACTACCGATATGAAAACATGGACAGACCACGGTTCGGTGTTGAAACCTACTGACTTTAAATGGGCGGTAGGTGAAGCATGGGCTTCACAAGTGGTTGAAAAGAATTGTAAATTCTATTATTATACTACCGTACAGGCCGGTGAACCGTTTGTAGGAAAGGCCGTAGGAGTAGCTGTCAGCGATAGCCCGACCGGTCCGTTTGTCGATGCCATCGGTGCTCCGTTGGTACACGATAAGATGACTGACAATGGAGCACGCGGCTGGTGGAATGACATTGACCCGACTGTATTGATTGACGGAGAAGAGGCTTGGTTGTGTTGGGGAAATGGAACTTGCTTCATGGCCAAATTAAAACCGAACATGATAGAATTGGATGGTGAAATCAAAGTAATTGATTTACCGAAATATGTAGAAGGACCATGGTTGCATAAGCGTAACGACCTCTATTATCTGACATTTGCAGGTATGGGACAAGGTCGTGAAAACATCGCTTATGCAACAGCTACCAGCATGGAAGGCCCGTGGATATATCAAGGTGAATTGACCGGTATGGCCGAAAACAGCTTTACCATTCATCCGGGGATTGTGGAATACAATAACCAATGGTATCTGTTCTATCACAATGCTACTTTGACTATTGATGGCATTCAAGGGGCTATTGGCCGTCGTTCGGTTTGTGTAGATAAGCTCTATTACAACGAAGATGGTACCATGAAGTATGTAGAACAAACTAAATAAT
>CAZJFI010000077.1:0-7453 GCA_964545265.1 uncultured Phocaeicola sp. | reverse complement strand
GTACGAGTAATGCCTGTATAATAAAGCAAATGACACTTCTGATACTCCGGACTTGCAAACAAGAAGTCGGGCAACCATCGCACTTGCGGACTTTGATTCATGCCACCGGTTGTCTGCAACAATTTCACACCACGTAGTACACCGCCATATTGGTCTTGCCATCCGCCACCGGTAGTAAGCAATTGCTCCAAAATCAAAGTACGATGTCCTATTTCATTTTTATCCCAATTCAATCCACAGAAATCGGATACAGCACCCAAAACAGTAGAAGCCAAAATAGAGCTGGTCCCCAATCCTGAACCTGCCGGAATAGCCGACAATAATGTTATTTCCAAACCGGAACCAAATGCTTTTAATTGCTCTTCCAATGAAGCATAAGTATCTACAGAGAATCCGGGTTGGAATCCTGCCAATACCAAGGCTGCTTTCGGAATGGAAAACGGAGAACCTATTTGCGTAAAATGTGCTAATTCATCGAATGTATCCACAACCTCCATTGCCCCCAAATCAATGGAACGCAAAACGATTTTATAGTCTTTACAAGGCTTCACATACACTTGCAAAGGAGGCTGTCCGTTCAGTTCTATGGCCATGTTCACTACATTACCGCCCTGATTCAAGCAATAAGGAGGTGTATCTGTCCAACCACCGGCCAAATCAATACGGACAGGACTTCTTCCCCAAACAATTTGGTCGGCATATACCGACAACCGAGGCTGTTGTTTATTGGCTAAAGCCGCTTCAGTCAGTCCTTCACGCATCAAGCCAAAAGCCTTACTTTCATACTCCTTGCAAGGAAGTCCTTTAAGTTGTTGGACACGAGCACGAAACATATTATCACTAATACGTTTCATCAACGGTGCATCATCCCCTATCAGCTCGGGCAGCTCCAATGCATTGGAGGCAAACTGTTGGGCGGCATCCTCCAAATTCAATTGATAGAAAACACTCTGCTCATAATTCTTGGCCAAAGCCAGCCAATTAAGATTACGAAAAGCTTCCCGTTGAGCCACCAACCTACGAAGATTGGCGTATGCAGAAATTTCATCAGCCGACATTTTCCGACATCGGAGCCAAACATCTTTGCCTTCCCGCAAATATGGTTCTGAAACCATCCAACGTAACACAAGGCCCAGCTCATCCACCGACTCACAAACAGGGAACAATCGGGCTGCTTGTAAATCATGCACCGGTTCCACCTGTGCCACTGACAAGCCACGAGCCGACAACCACCCCATCAAAGGAGCGCCCAAATAATGAGTGTCCTCCTTGCAAAGATCTCCCTTGAATGCATCATTAAAGCCATACGGACGAGCCACATACTCCTTATCACCCACAGGAACCACATCTATACAAACACCCGAAGGGATATCCAATGCCCAATCGTTTTCAGGCACTCCCGTTACAATGGTTTGTTGATGCAATTTCCAGTCTTTACCCACACAACTGTTTTCAATCCATACTTCAGAATTATCACTTGTCAGCCGATAAGCCACATCAGCATTCTGCACGAACATAGCCGGATGAGGTTTCACCTTATGATGCATGATAGCCCGTTGGTCTATCACCTGATTCTGAACCGTTAATGTAGAAGAAATCAGTTCACGACTGGTACCATAATGATAAAATTCACCTTCAGGTAATGGCAATATGGCTACACGGAGACTGTTCAACTCTTCATCTTCTATTTTGGGATGAGCGCCTAATGCCAGTCCGAACTCTGAATACATATCGTATAACGACAATTGGCCTTCTTTATACGAGCGTTTAACCAACAAATCCACCGCCCGATCACTCAGCAACCAAATACCGATATCCATTAAGAACAAGTGAGTCTGCATCAATTTGCCCAATTCCTCAACGGTTGGCTTTTGCAGCATAAAGTCCAATTGATCAGGAGTTTTCCGCGAAGACACGAAAACTCCATGATTCTTTGCCAAATTCGGGTCAACCCACAATCCATAGCACACAACATCCGCTTCGGGAATTTCTTGCAACGAACCATTACTACGAATGTACACATCGCCACTCGCAATCAAGGTATGCAAGGAATCGGGAGCCTTTTCCATGATTCGTTCATACAAAGGCAGTTGCAACGACAACAAGTTTTGAGACAAACGTTGCCCCCTTGCCCATCGGAATATAGGGATAGGAGTCAGAATCTTCCCCGAAGGCGCATAGCCCGGCAACCTCCGGCTTTGTCCACCGGCATGAAGCAAGATACGCTTTTCTTGTCCTAACCATTCAAGCATCCCCTTATCGGGAGCCCATTTTCTACGACATGCCTCCAACAGCCAAGTGGTTCCACCTCCAGAGCCCAATTTATGTCCTATAGGGTCAGAACTACAAAACCATTCCGTTCCATCCACTTTCTCAATATCGTGAAAACACTCCACCAAATTAGGCGGCAAAGACAACAATTTCTTCATACGCTACTCTTTATTTTGTGTACAAAGATGAATATTTTCCACCAAAGAGCCAATATTGAAAGCTTTTTTTTGTTTATTTCACTGCAATATTTTAAATTTGCCACTCATATACATTATTATAAGACAAAAGAGATATTCGAATGAAAGATTTTATCAAGTTCACCTTTGCCAGCTTACTCGGTGTAGTATTGGCAGGTATTGTTTTTACAGTTTTGGGAATTGTAACCATGGTAGGTATGGTTGCCTCATCGGATACAGAAACTGTAGTCAAGGACAACTCTATCCTTGTAGTCAATTTTGAAGGGACATTAACGGAACGAGCAGAAGAGAATCCGTTCCAACAAATGATGGGAGAAGAATACACCAACTATGGCTTGGACGACATTCTCAGCGCCATCAAGAAAGCCAAAGAAAACGAAAACATCAAGGGAATTTATCTGAAGCCCACCATGTTGGGAGCCTCTTATGCTTCATTGGAGGAAATCCGTAAAGCTTTGCTTGACTTCAAGGAAAGCGGCAAATGGATTGTTTCTTATGCCGACCAATACGCAGAACAGGGCATGTACTATTTGGCCAGTGTAGCGGATAAGGTAATCATCAATCCGCAAGGAAGCTTGGCTTGGCATGGTATCGCTTCACAATCCATCTTCTTCAAGGATTTGCTTGACAAGGTAGGAATAGAAATGCAGATTTTCAAGGTGGGTACATACAAATCGGCAGTTGAACCGTTTATTGCTACCGAAATGAGTCCGGCCAACCGTGAACAAGTTAGCGTATACATCAACTCCATTTGGAGCCGTTTATTGGAAGATGTTTCTGCTTCACGCCATATCTCCATCGACAGTTTGAATCTGTTGGCTGATCAATTCATGGACTTGACACCGGCCGAAGAATATGTCAATTGCGGACTGGTAGATACACTGATGTATCAAGACGAAGTACTCAGCTATCTGAAAGACATGACTAACCGTGAGAAAGACGAAAGCTTGAACACTTTGTCTTTGGCCGACATGAAAAACGTAAAACGCAACGTGCCATTGGACAAGAGCGGCAACATCATAGCAGTATACTATGCTTTTGGCGGCATTGACGACACCACTTCTCCTGAAGAAGGTATCAACTCCGAAAAGGTTATCAAAGATATGCGTAAGCTCCGCGAAGACGAAACCATCAAAGCGGTAGTTCTCCGCGTAAATTCACCGGGAGGTAGCGCGTACGGTTCCGAACAAATTTGGAACGAAGTAGTGAAAATGAAAGCCGAAAAGCCGGTTATCGTTTCTATGGGCGACTATGCAGCATCGGGTGGTTATTATATTTCATGTGCTGCCGATTACATTGTAGCCAATCCAACCACACTGACAGGTTCCATCGGTATCTTCGGTATGATTCCCAATATGGAGAAACTGTTAGGCGACAAGTTAGGACTGGATTTTGACGTGGTGAAGACCAACAAGATGGCCGACATGGGTAACCTCACCCGTTCGTTCAACCCGGAAGAAAAGGCTGTTATGCAAAATATGGTCAACAACGGTTATGAACTATTCGTTAAGCGTTGTGCCGATGGCCGACAAATGACTACTGAAGCCATAAAGAAAATAGCAGAAGGACGCGTATGGACGGGTAGTGACGCCAAGGAATTAGGATTGGTAGACGAATTGGGCGGTTTGGACAAAGCATTGGAAATCGCAGCCCAAAAGGCCGAAGTAGAAGCCTATAGCGTCATCAACTATCCGGCTCAAGAAGGTTTCTTCTCTTCGTTCATGAATACAACCAAGAAAGATTACATCGAAGGAAAGATGGCAGAAACCTTGGGTGAATACTACGGTTACCTGAAGTTTGTGGAGAACTTGAAGGAAGCCGACCGTATCCAGGCCCGTATGCCATTCGATTTGCGAATCAAATAACAAAGAATGTATCAAAGTCTTATCAAAATAAACAAGTGGTTATACCCTGCTTCATGGATTTATGGAGCAGGCGTATGGCTACGTAACAAACTATTCGATTGGGGCGTTTATAAGGAGCGTTCTTTTCCTGTTCCGGTTATATGCATCGGCAATATTACTGTTGGCGGAACCGGCAAGACCCCCCATACCGAATATTTGATAAGACTTCTACAAAAACATTTTCAAGTAGCAGTCTTAAGCCGTGGGTACAAGCGTAAGTCCAAAGGTTTTGTTTTGGCCAAACCTGACTCTTCATTCAAGAAGATAGGTGACGAGCCTTTCCAGATGAAACAAAAATACCCCAAGATACACATGGCTGTAGACAGCAACCGATGTCATGGCATTGAAGAGCTCTGCAAGGAAAGCGTAGCGTCAGGAACCGAAGTCATCTTACTGGATGATGCTTTCCAGCACCGTTATGTCAAAGCAGGTCTAAGCATTCTGCTTGTAGATTATAACCGCTTGATCTGTGAAGATACCCTACTTCCAGCCGGACGATTACGCGAACCCGAATCGGCTAAATATCGTGCTCAGATAGTCATTGTCACCAAGTGTCCAAAGGATATGAATCCCATGGATTTCAGAGTTCTACACAAGCAGATGGAACTTTATGCCTTCCAGCAGCTATATTTCACATCCTTAAACTACGGTAAGCTACACCCGTTGTTCAACGGTGGGAAAGATTATTCCTTGACCCATATCAACAATAGTGTACATATCCTATTAGTGACCGGCATCGCCTCCCCCCAAAGGTTAGAAAACGATTTGTCCCATTACAATAAGAATATCCATCCGTTGACATTCAGTGACCATCACGAATTCTCCGCCAAAGACATCCAAAAGATTAAAGAAGCTTTCGAAAAGCTTCCTGAAGGAAAACGAATGATTATCACCACCGAGAAAGATGCAGTACGGATGCAGGCCAATTCTTATTTGGATGAATCTGTCAAGCCTTACATTTATGTACTTCCTATCGAAGTTACATTCCTACAGAACCAGGAAGAAACATTCAACCAAAGTATCATAGAGTATGTTAGAAAAAATCCAAGAAACCGCAACATATCTTAAAGGTAAGATAAGTACCCATCCCGAAAAGGCTATTATTTTAGGAACAGGATTAGGTAGTTTGGTTCACGAAATCACCGATAAATATGAAATAGACTATAAGGATATTCCCCATTTCCCTTTATCTACCGTCGAAGGTCATAGCGGCAAGCTGATTTTCGGCAAATTGGGCAATAAGGATATTATGGCTATGCAAGGTAGGTTTCATTATTACGAAGGATACTCCATGAAGGAGGTCACATTCCCTGTGAGAGTCATGCACGCATTAGGCATTAAGACCTTGTTCGTATCCAACGCTGCCGGGGGGATGAATCCTGATTTTGAAATTGGCGATTTAATGGTTATAACCGACCATATTAATTTCTTCCCAGAACATCCCTTACGAGGAAAGAACATCCCTTACGGTCCACGTTTCCCGGATATGAGTGAGGCCTATAACAAAGAACTGATCAACAAAGCTGATATCATTGCAGCCGAGAAAGGCATTAAACTACAACACGGTATCTATATAGGTACCCAAGGACCTACTTTTGAGACCCCTGCCGAATACAAGATGTTTCATATTTTAGGAGCAGATGCTGTAGGTATGTCTACCGTACCCGAAGTCATTGTAGCCAACCATTGTGGCATCAACGTATTTGGGGTGTCGGTCATTACCGATTTAGGCGTAGAAGGAAAAATTGTAGAAGTATCGCATGAAGAAGTACAGAAAGCCGCCGACGAAGCACAGCCTCGTATGACAACCATCATGCGTGAACTAATCAATAGAATATAAACAACATGCAAGAAAACAATAGAACAGAAATTTCCACTTTAGGTGAATTTGGGCTTATCAAGCGCCTCACCAAAGACATTGAATTGAAAAATGCAGAAACGCTCTACGGGGTAGGCGATGATGCAGCTGTTATTGACAATGGTAACCAGCAGACACTGGTTACCACCGATATGTTGATGGAAGGAGTACATTTTGATTTGGTATACACCCCACTAAAGCATTTGGGATATAAAGCAGCCATCGTCAACTTTTCGGATATCTACGCCATGAACGGTACCCCCAAACAGATTACCGTTTCCATCGCAGTGTCCAAACGCTTTTGCATTGAAGACTTGGAGCAATTTTACGATGGATTAAAATTGGCTTGTCAAGTACACCACGTAGATATTATAGGAGGTGACACGACCTCTTCCATTACCGGCCTTGCCATCAGTATCACTTGTGTGGGTGTTGCCAACAAAGACCAGGTTGTATACCGTAACGGTGCCAAGGAGACTGACATTATTTGCGTGAGCGGTGATTTAGGATCAGCCTATATGGGACTTCAATTACTGGAACGTGAAAAGGCTGTTTTCGAAGGTGAAAAGGAAATCAATCCCGATTTTACCGGCAAAGAATACTTATTGGAACGCCAATTAAAGCCCGAAGCGCGGAAAGACATTATAGATGCTTTGGCAAAAGAAGGGATCCGTCCAACTGCCATGATGGACATTTCCGACGGCCTTTCATCCGAGTTGATGCACATCTGTTCACAAAGCAATACCGGCTGTAGAGTTTACGAAGAGCGTATTCCTATTGACTACCAGACAGCTGTTATGGCTGAAGAGTTCAATATGAATGTTACCACTTGCGCATTGAATGGCGGAGAAGATTATGAGCTACTCTTTACTGTACCGCTCACTTCTCACGAGAAAGTATCGGCCATCAAAGGTGTAAAAGTCATCGGATATATAACAAAACCAGAATTGGGATGTGCTCTAATCACGCGAGACAATCAAGAATTTGAGTTAAAAGCCCAAGGTTGGAACCCACTAAAAGGAAAATAACGGATTTATAAAACGTTGAGAATTAACACAAAGCAATTTTTCAACGTTTTTTCTTTGCTAAATATTTGGAGGAATAAAAAACTTTGTCTACCTTTGCAACCGCAAAACAAAAGTTGGTGCCATAGCTCAGTTGGTAGAGCAAAGGACTGAAAATCCTTGTGTCCCCGGTTCGATTCCTGGTGGCACCACGAAGAA
>CAZJFI010000076.1:0-7488 GCA_964545265.1 uncultured Phocaeicola sp. | reverse complement strand
AACCACGTGTATGTTTTCAGATCCTTCACTACGTTCAGGATGACATATTGCTAATAAGGTTATGGGAATTTAGGGTAATCCTGAAAGCGTGGTTTGCGCTTTTCAAGGAATGCTTTGCCACCTTCTTGTGCCTCATCTGTCATGTAATAAAGCATGGTGGCATCACCGGCCAATTCCTGAATACCTGCCTGACCATCGAGCTCTGCGTTCAATCCGGCCTTGATCATACGAAGAGCCAATGGACTATGAAGCATCATTTGTTCGGCCCAAGCCACTACTTCGTCTTCCAGTTGGTCGAAAGGCACTACCTTGTTCACCAAACCCATTTCGAGGGCTTCCTGAGCGTTGTATTGTCGGCAAAGGAACCATATCTCTCTGGCCTTCTTTTGGCCTACACAACGCGCCAAATACGATGAGCCAAAGCCTGCATCGAAGCTTCCCACTTTGGGACCTGTTTGTCCGAAAATGGCATTTTCTGAGGCGATGGACAAGTCGCATACTACATGTAGTACATGTCCTCCACCAATGGCAAAACCATTCACCATGGCAATGACAGGCTTAGGCAAGGAACGGATTTGCTTCTGCACATCGAGTACATTCAGTCGGGGCACTCCGTCGGTGCCTACATAACCTCCTCGACCTTTAACGTTCATGTCGCCTCCGCTACAAAAGGCCTTATCGCCTGCACCTGTCAATACCACTACATTGATGTCTTGACACTCCCTACAATAATAGAGCGCGTCGCTGATTTCTGTGGTCGTAGTAGGGGTAAATGCATTCCGATAACGCGGACGATTGATGGTTATCTTGGCTATTCCGTTATAGAATTCAAACAAAATGTCTTGATATTCCTTGATGGTTGTCCATTCTCTTTTTTCCATAATTATATTTTTAAATGTTTATGAGGACCTCTATTTGTCATTCTGACGACCATAGGGAGGAAGAATCTCGATAATATTCACGTTTATGTATTTGAGATTCTTCGTCACTTCGTTCCTCTGAATGACAAGAATAATGGTTTATTATCATTTGTTTTTCAAACTTTTATAATACTCTCTCAACAATCGGGTATCTTCTCCTTTATCGGTATGGACTTCGAGCAACAATGGCTCAGGGTATTCCTCGGGCGAAGCAAACAGGCTCAATGCATCTTGCCATTCGTCGGCATTGGTTGCTTTCATATAGTGAAAACCTCGTTCTTCGGCCCATCCCTTGGCTGATGTCTGATGCTCGGCTGTGATATAAGGACGTGAATGACTGGTCTTGTCCATCCCTGGAAGGGTATGGAATATTTCTCCTCCTTCGTTATTTAGCAGGAGTATGCGTAAATTATGATGGAAATGAGGCATCCACAAAGCGTTCATGTCAAAAAAGAAGCTCAAATCGCCTATGATGACAAAGTTAAGTTTGGTAGAGGCCGTAGCATATCCTATAGCTGTTGACAAGGAACCTTCAATGCCATTTACCCCACGATTGCAACAGACTTCTACATCCGATGCGATTTTGAAGAGTTGGGCATAGCGAACCGTAGAACTGTTAGCCAGATGTAGCGCACAAGGAGTGGGCAGGGCTTTGATCAAATCACCCGTTACAGATATTTGTGAATAAGGCAATTGGGGTTCGGGTATTATTTTGCACCAGTTCTCCCACATCAAAGGGTAGTTGGTGGGTTTTCCATCTAATAAGAAGGCAATTTTTTCCAGAAATTCGAAAGGATCCATTTCGATAACCGTAGTGAGGCATCCAAAAAGATCGGCTATCTTTCCATCGGTCGATATGTGCCAATGTTCACGGGGTGGATGGTTACGCAAATACTTTTTCATTTGTTTGGAAACCATGTGTCCGCCATAGGTAATCAGCAAGTCGGGTGCCATTTGTGCCTGACGGGTTTCATCCATGGCCGATACGGCTACATCAAAGTTCTTGATGGGCATGCCGGGGATAGTTTGATTGCCCAAATGCTCGCTGAGCCATACAAAGTTACGATAAAGGGGCTTGACGAATTTCTTGTCGAACTCATAAATCAAGTTCATTTGTCCCACAATAATCATTCGTTTGTTGGCTTGATTAAGCTTGTCAATCAGCTCTTTATAGTCGCGGTCGTACACATTCAGCCCTTGATATCGGTTGATTACACGTACCGATGGCAATTCCTTGACGGTAAATCGGTAAATAGGTTCAGATATGGGTACGTTGATGTGTACAGGGCCTTTCCCGTGGTGGGTGGTTTCGAGTATGGCTTCATTGATGAGGCGGTTGCAATACCATTCGTCTTCATCGGTATGTACTTCAGGCAAGTTGACCGACATCTTTACCAATCCTCCAAATACATTCGGTTGAGGAAGGGTTTGTCCATCCATTTGTCCTATCCATGCCGAGGGGCGGTCGGCCGAGATAATGAGTAAAGGTATTTGTTGGTAAAAGGCTTCGGCTACGGCCGGATGGAGATTAAGTAAGGCAGAGCCCGAAGTACAACAGACAGCTGCCGGTCCACCTCCTTGTAGAGAGAGACCAATGGCAAAAAATCCGGCACTCCGCTCATCGGTTACAGCATAACACGTAAAGTCTTCTACGTTGGCCAATGTCTGTACAATGGCCGCATTCCTACTCCCCGGACATAATACCAGTTTCCGCACTCCATGCGCCTTCAATAGCGCAGCCAATTGCAATATACTTTTCTTGTCTGAATACATATTATAGAATATTTCTCATGGTTTTCATTTTTTCATGGGTCTCTTCCCATTCCGAAGTTACATCGGACGAGGGAAGTATGCCGCCCCCTGCATAAAGTATGGCTTTCTTGTCTTGGATTTCCATACATCTCAAGTTTACATAGATGTCTGTTTGTCCATCAGGATCCAACCACCCGATAAAGCCGGAGTAATAACGCCTGTCGTGCTTTTCGTTGGTGGTAATGAATGCGTAGGTTTCTGCCTTCGGAAGTCCACATACCGCAGGAGTTGGATGAAGTTCTTTCAATAAGTCTCCCAAGGTTTGTGTTCCTTTCAATTGAAAATAGAAATCGGTCTTCAGATGCACCAATTGTCCCGCTCTTGCGGTATAGGGTCCTTTTTCTTCCAATTTCCCTACATGATGCTTGACGATGTTGCGCACATATTCGGCCACCAGCGCTTGCTCTTCCTTATTCTTAGGAGTCCAGTTTTCGGGCATTACTTCGCCTTGCATCGGCATGGTTCCTGCCAAAGCCACGGTATGCCATCGTTTCCCTTCACCACTTAAGAGAATTTCGGGGGTGCTTCCAATCCAAGTGCCCGATACGGGGGTGTGACAAAGATAAATCATCATTCGTGGATAGCTGTTGCAGGCCTTTATAAAAGCCTTGATGGGAGAGAAGTCAACCGATAGTTCTTGCGTAGCCGTACGCGATAATACCAGTTTCTTGAATTTCCCTTCTTGTAAGGGAACGATGAATTTATGGAATGTTTCTTCATACCCTTCTTTATCGGCTTCCTTTGGACTTTCATTCGTAAAACGATGCTTTCCTTCTTGTAAAACGTCGCTTTGTGAGATGGAAAGCATCGTTTTCTCAATAGCTCCCCATCCAAGGACCGATATGTCAGGCCGGATATAGACCAACGGATGTTTGTCCGATGGTTGGAAAGGACTGATTACAAATCCCCGCTTACCGTTCAATTCGCTAATGTCGGCCAACTCCTCCACCTTGCCGGAGGTCTGCATCACCAAGTGGCACTCATCTGTCCATGGCAGGCGCCATAGGGCAAAGCTATGGTTGCTTTGCGTCAATTGGTCCATCCATTGCGAAATGTGTATATCGGGTAGATTCATTTCTTCCTTTTCTTTATATAGTTTACAATTCGGACGGTCGAAACCAATCGTCCGCTTTCTGTCTTTATGTCAACTTCCCAAACATGGGTGCTTGCTCCTTTATGGATAAGTTTGCCGGTGGCTATGACCTTTTCGCCCACTTTAGCCACGGAGATATGGTTTCCGCTCACTTGAATGCCAAAAGCCAATTCGTCTTCCTGGCAATATCTGAGTGAACCATGTCCCACCAACGATTCGGCCAACGCCAGCGATGCACCACCATTCAATACTCCATAAGGTTGGCAAGTGCGATGGTCAACCGGCATTTCTGCGCGGAGGTTACCTTGCTCGTCATCGGGTAAAAACACGATGCCCAGATGGTCAACCATACAATTTCCCAAATAGGGGAGTTTGGATGTCAAGTCTTTCATATCTTCTTTCAGTAAATCCGACCACAAAATTAGTCTTTTTTCTGCTGTCATGAACTTTATTTTCCGTAAATTTGTACTCGTTTTTTAAATACGTAGTAATTTATGTGGATAACTCTTGCTATACTTTTACTTTCTGCTATCGGTTTTATGCATGGTAAGCTGCGCTCGGATATAGTGGCTTTGTGTGCGCTCATCGCATTGCTTGTCTTTCAGATATTAACTCCCGCCGAAGCCTTATCGGGCTTTTCCAACTCGGTTGTCATTATGATGGTGGGCTTGTTTGTGGTGGGTGGTGCCATCTTCCAAACCGGTTTGGCTAAGATGATCAGTTCGCGTATCTTGAAATTAGCCGGCCAAAGCGAAACCCGTCTTTTCCTTTTAGTGATGCTGGTGACTGCAGGAATAGGTGGCTTTGTGAGCAATACGGGGACGGTTGCCCTGATGCTTCCCATTGTAGTGAGTTTGGCCGCCAGTGCCAAGATGAATGCCAGTCGCCTGCTTATGCCATTGGCATTTGCCAGCAGTATGGGCTTGTTTACTTTGATTGCGACTCCTCCCAACTTGGTCATTCACGAACAATTGGTGTCGGGTGGATTCGAAGGACTTTCGTTCTTCTCTTTCTTCCCGGTAGGTCTTATTTGTGTGATAGTGGGAACTGTCGTTTTGATGCCTTTAAGCAAATGGTTCTTATCGGGCAAAGGTGGGGAAAGAGACAAGGGGAAGCATAATAACAAGACCTTAAAGGAATTGGTGGCCGAGTATGGAATTTCCACCAATCTTTTCCGATTGAAGGTCGTGCCTACCTCGTTATTGAAAGGAAATACGATAATTGAATTGGATATCCGTCGTAAATATGGCTTGAACATACTCGAAGTGCGTCGGAGTGACGCTTCCCACCATCGTTTCCTGAAGACGGCCACCCAGCAATTGGCCGACCCTCATACCAAGTTGCAGATAGAAGATATACTTTACATAACCGGTGATGCCGAAAGGATAAAGCAGTTCTCTATCGATTATCAGTTGGAAATGCTTGATGGGCGGGTGACAGAGGAAGCGAAGCAATCCGACAAATCCCTCGATTTCTACGATATAGGTATTGCCGAAATTGTATTGATGCCATCTTCCAAGCTTATCCATCAAAATATCAAGGAAATAGCTTTCCGAGATAAATATAATGTAAATGTATTGGGCATCCGCCGAAGAAATGAATACATCTTGAAGGACTTGGGAAACGAAAAGGTGCATAGTGGCGATGTGCTTTTGGTGCAAGGCACATGGGCCAACATTGCAAGGCTTAGTCAGGAAGACACCGAATGGGTGGTTTTGGGTCAGCCTCTTGCCGAAGCTGCTAAGGTCACGCTCGATTATAAAGCCCCAGTAGCAGCCATTATCATGGTTCTGATGGTGTGTATGATGGTGTTTGATTTTATCCCTGTAGCACCTGTTACAGCTGTTATGATAGCCGGAATTTTGATGGTGCTCACCGGATGTTTCCGCAATGTGGAAGCCGCCTACAAGACCATCAATTGGGAAAGCATCGTGTTGATTGCTGCCATGATGCCCATGTCACAAGCCTTGGAGAAGACAGGTGCATCGGAATATATTTCAAATTCGTTGGTAAGCGGGTTAGGTTCTTACGGACCGTTGGCATTGATGGCGGGTATTTATTTCACCACCTCGCTCATGACCATGTTTATCAGCAATACGGCTACGGCCGTACTTTTGGCGCCCATTGCCATGAGCAGTGCCCTTCAGATTGGTGTTGACCCTACGCCCTTCCTTTTTGCGGTAGCTGTAGCGGCAAGTATGTGTTTCGCTTCTCCTTTCTCTACGCCACCCAATGCGTTGGTAATGCCTGCCGGTCAATATACGTTTATGGACTATGTAAAGGTCGGTTTACCGTTGCAAATCATCATGGGTATCGTGATGATATTGGTATTACCTTTGCTTTTCCCGTTTTAAATGAAAAAGAAGTTTCAGATACAAGTCCCTGGAGGGGCGGATCAAGTATTGTTGCATACTTGTTGCGCCCCGTGTTCATCGGCCATCATTGAATGTCTGATGAAAGAAGGCATTACCCCCGTTATCTATTATTGCAATCCCAATATCTATCCGTTGGAGGAATATCTTATCCGCAAGGAGGAATGTACCCGCTATGCACTGTCGTTAGGCCTGAAGATTGTCGATGCCGATTATAACCACGATGAATGGCTATGCCACATCCAGGGGATGGAACAAGAACCTGAAAGAGGAGGTCGTTGCCTTCGTTGCTTTAAGATGCGTTTGCTCGATACGGCCCGTTATGCCCACGAGCATGGATATAAGGTCATTACCACCACATTGGCCTCCAGTCGTTGGAAGAGTTTGGAACAAATCAACGAAGCCGGTCTTTATGCCGTTTCTCATTATCCCGATGTGACTTGGTGGGATCAGAATTGGCGGAAAGGAGGATTGAGTGAGCGCCGGATAGCCATTATCAAGGCATATAATTTCTATAACCAACAATATTGTGGGTGCGAATTCAGTATGCGGAAAGATGTAACGGAATAAAAAAAGTGGATGCATATCACTATACATCCACTTTGGTAGTCCGTGGGGGAATCGAACCCCCCTTGCAAGAATGAAAATCTTGAGTACTAACCGATATACGAACGGACCATCCTCGTTGCATCCCGAGGGTTTCCCTCTCGTTTGCGGATGCAAAGGTAGAAAGTTTTTTTAAATTATGCAATAGTCTGCCTCAAATATTCGAAATATCGTCCAAATTTTTCTGAATTTCTTCGTCCTTCAACTCATAATTAACCAAGTTGCCGGCAAAATATTGGTCGTACGAAGCCATATCAATCAAGCCATGACCGGACAGGTTGAACAAAATCACCTTTTCTTCGCCTGTTTCGATGCACTTCTTGGCTTCGCGAACAGCTGCAGCTATGGCATGGCAAGATTCGGGAGCCGGGATGATGCCTTCCGATTGGGCGAACAGGCAACCGCAATCAAAGGTTTCCAATTGAGGAATGTCGACGGCTTCCATCAAACCATCCTTCAGCAATTGTGATACGATGACGCCTGCTCCGTGATAACGGAGACCACCTGCATGAATGTTGGCAGGAGCGAAGTTATGTCCTAATGTATACATAGGTAATAGGGGAGTATAACCGGCTTCATCGCCAAAATCGTATTGGAACTTACCTCTGGTCAGCTTGGGGCAAGAAGCGGGTTCGGCAGCAATGTAGCGTGTCTGGCGACCTTCCTTGATGGTGTGGCGCATGAA
>CAZJFI010000075.1:0-7632 GCA_964545265.1 uncultured Phocaeicola sp. | reverse complement strand
TTGACTTCGAGAGTTATTTCTGCATCCTCGCGTACCTTATATATATTATATATCGTAGTGAAGATGGTTTTCAGTTCGGCAAGTGAGAGTTGTGAGGGGGTACCTCCTCCCAAATATATGGTTTCAATCTCTTCTTCGTTCAAATAGTCTTTTCGAAGTTTCAGTTCCTTACAGAGAGCTTGTACATAGCGGGATTTCTCTTCATTTCGGGTGGTGGAAAAGAAGTCGCAATAGATGCACCTGCGTTTGCAGAAAGGAATATGTAGATAAATACCGGCCATAAAATCAGTTTTCAGCAAAACGAAGAATCGTTTCTGTTATTTCATTTGTAGAATCAGATAGGGAAAGAAGCAAGTTCTTGTATTTCCCTTTGGCTACCAAATGTTGCATGAGGGGCCATACAGGCATTTCGTTTGTCCAATACTGGGTGCCCATAAAAATCATGGGACTGGCATATCCAAAGCTCAAGTAATGATTCTGAACAGCTTCCTGAAAGATTTCTTGCATAGTGCCGGCGCTCCCTGGCGAATAGATGATTCCACCTTTGGCAATGGTAAGAATACTGTCTTCACGGATGCTGTTATCGAAATACTTGGCAATGTGTGTGGCAAATGGGGTAGCGGGTTCATGACCATAGAGCCAAGTGGGGATACCTAAGCTGACAAATGCTCCATGCGGATATTTCTTCATGACTTGAAAGGCGGTTTCTAACCAAAGTCGGTCATTGAATGAAGGCGCTTCTTGAAGCATATGGAGGGCATCGTTCACATCACTTTCGCTATGACCGCCCATCCAAGCTCCCAAATGGGTGGCTTCCATGGCACCAGGACCACCTCCGCTTACCATAATGCAGCCCTTTTCGGTGAGTTCCTTACTTACAAGAACTATTTGTCGGTAGGATTCTTCGGTGCGCAACAAACCATGTCCACCCATGATGCCTACCACTTTGCGCTCATCAAATTGAGCAAGAAAATTGTTCATGGCATCGGTCATGGAATGATCATGTAGGGTACGTCCTAATGTTTCCTTGATGTCATTGGCTTGTTTGCCCTTCTCAAGATAATGATGGTAAACCCTATAATCATAAGTATAGGAATAAGAGCCTGGCTTTCCTAATTGGTAGCCTTCGTACAGATCGTTCGCCGAATATAAAGTTCCACGGAATAGATTAAAAGGAACCTGCATGGATGGGGTGTCAATCAATTCTTTCAGAGCTACAATCGCATCCGATTGTAGCTCTTGTGTCTTCAAGGCTGTTTTTTTCTTTTTTTTAGGAACACCTATGCTTGCTTTTCGGGCTTGGTAGGCTTCGTATTGTTTCTCGAGGTAATTATCTGCCATTGTAATCGCTATAAAAAATTCGACAAGTGCGAAGATACAAAAAACTCTTCTTATATAATATGTAGGATAAGAATTTGTTTGTTTCTGTTAAAAAACATAGTTTAGTAACATGCGATTTTCGTTGGCTGTTCGGACAAAAATTTCTAATTTGCGCTCCGTTATTTCAAGAGATATGAAAAGCATATCCTAACAGTTAATAATTAAACCTTAGATATCATGAAAGTATATCAAACTAACGAAATTAAGAACATTGCCCTTCTTGGTAATGATGGAGCAGGTAAAACCACCCTCACAGAAGCGTTGCTCTATGAGAGTGGTATTATAAAACGTCGTGGTAGAATTACGGCTAAGAATACAGTAAGTGACTATTTCCCTGTAGAACAAGAGTATGGTTATTCAGTTTTCTCTACTGTATATCATGTAGAATGGAACAACAAGAAACTTAATATCATTGACTGTCCGGGTAGTGATGACTTCGTGGGAGCAGCTATGACCGCACTCAATGTTACGGATACTGCTATTCTTTTGTTGAATGGTCAATATGGTCCTGAAGTAGGTACACAAAACCACTTCCGCTATACCGAAAAATTGGGTAAGCCGGTAATTTTCCTTGTGAATCAGCTTGACCATGAAAAATGTGATTATGACAACATTTTGGAACAGTTGACCAGCATTTATGGCTCAAAGGTAGTTCCTGTACAATATCCGCTTGAAACAGGTCCTAACTTCAATTCTCTTATCGACGTGTTGTTGATGAAGAAGTATTCTTGGGGTCCTGAAGGTGGTGCGCCAACAATCGAAGATATTCCGGCATCGGAAATGGACAAGGCGATGGAAATGCACAAGGCTTTGGTAGAAGCTGCTGCTGAACATGATGAAACCTTGATGGAAAAATTCTTCGAAACAGAATCATTGACCGAAGATGAAATGCGTGAAGGTATCCGCAAGGGATTGGCTTCAAGAGGTATGTTCCCTGTATTCTGTGTATGCGCAGGTAAGGATATGGGCGTTCGTCGTTTGATGGAATTCTTGGGTAATGTTGTACCGTTCGTAGACGAAATGCCACCGGTACACAACACTCGTGGTGAAGTGGTTGAACCTAAGGCTGACGGACCTACATCATTGTTCTTCTTCAAGACTGCTGTAGAGCCACACATTGGTGGTGTGCAATACTTTAAGGTAATGAGCGGTAAGGTTCATGAAGGTGATGATTTGGCTAATGCTGATCGTGGTTCTAAAGAACGTATGGCTCAGTTGTTCGTTTGCGCAGGTGCCAATCGTATTCCTGTAGAAGAATTGCGCGCAGGTGATATCGGTTGTACCGTTAAGTTGAAGGATGTTAAGACTGGTAATACATTGAATGGTAAGGATTGTGACAATCGTTTCAATTTCATCAAATATCCTAATCCTAAGTATTCACGCGCAATCAAGCCGGTGAACGAAGCTGATGTGGAAAAAATGATGTCTATCCTTAACCGTATGCGTGAAGAAGATCCTACATGGGTAGTGGAACAAAGCAAGGAATTGAAGCAGACTATCGTTTATGGTCAGGGTGAATTCCATCTTCGTACATTGAAATGGCGTTTGGAAAACAATGAAAAGCTCATGATCAAGTATGAAGAACCAAAGATTCCTTATCGTGAAACCATTACTAAGGCTGCACGTGCCGATTATCGTCATAAGAAGCAATCGGGTGGTGCCGGACAATTTGGTGAAGTGCATTTGATTGTAGAACCATATTATGAAGGTATGCCAATGCCTGATACTTATCGCTTCAACGGTCAGGAATTCAAGATGAACGTTAAGGGACAAGAAGAAATTCCATTGGAATGGGGTGGTAAGTTGGTATTTATCAATAGTGTTGTAGGTGGTGCTATCGACGCTCGTTTTATGCCGGCTATCTTGAAAGGTATCATGAGCCGTATGGAACAAGGTCCGTTGACAGGTTCTTATGCCCGTGATGTACGTGTTATCGTATACGACGGTAAGATGCACCCGGTAGACTCTAACGAAATCTCGTTCATGTTGGCAGGACGTAATGCTTTCAGTGAAGCGTTCAAGAATGCAGGACCGAAGATTCTGGAACCTATTTATGATGTGGAAGTATTCGTACCAAGTGACAAGATGGGTGATGTGATGAGTGATCTCCAAGGTCGTCGTGGTATGATTATGGGTATGAGCAGTGAAAGTGGTTATGAAAAGTTGGTAGCTAAGGTACCTTTGAAAGAAATGTCCAATTATTCTACTTCACTTAGTTCATTGACTGGTGGTCGTGCTTCGTTTATCATGAAATTTGCCAGCTACGAACTCGTACCGGGTGATGTACAAGATAAGTTGATGAAGGAATTCGAAGCTTCTCAAGAAGAAGAATAAAACGGAAAGTTTTTAATTTGATAGATAAAAAGGGCGTGTTTGTTAAAAACACGCCCTTTTTTATTTAAGTTTACTTAAACTTTTTACCTTTTTAAGAGGATGAGTACTTAATTTTTTATTATTTTTGCAAAACCAAAAGGTGCTTTCTTTGTTATAGTTATGAAAATGGTAGATAAAATAGCATAATCGGTTAATAATAAGAAATAGCCGTTTAAATTTAGTTAATCTGTTATGCTGTGTAAACAATCGCCTTTATATTTGTTGTCATGAAAAAGTCAACGATTTGGATACTGGGAATAATAATGGGACTATCGTTCCTTAGTTTGCTTTACTTACAGGTAAGCTATATTGAGGAGATGGTCAAGATGCGTAGAGAACATTTCGATGAATCTGTTCAACGAAGTTTGGAACAAGCGTGTCGTAATGTTGAATTGGTGGAAACCAGAAAGTATTTGGAAGCTGATGCGGTAGCTATTGAAAGAGCGGCACAAGCGAGGGAGCAAGCATTGAGTAACTCTGCCCATGTGAGTAATGAGGAGATTGTGGAGTATACACAAAGTTATTATGTTACTTCTCCTGGTGGATTAAGTGGTTTTGAGTGGACGATGAAAGTTAGCCCTAATGTGCCAAAGATGTCAACCTCTGCTGGAAAGAATATACCGCAAACGGCAAAAACGTTGCAACAGATATTTAAGGAAAGAATGGCGCATCAACGCGAATTACTCAATGAAGTGGTCTATAACATATTGTATACGGCAAGTGATAAACCTCTGAAAGAACGGGTGAATTTTAAACAATTGGATGCTTTCTTGAAAGCGGAACTCATAGGAAATGGTATAGAAATTCCATATCATTTCACGGTGACCGATCGTGATGGCACTCAAATGTATCATTGTCCGGACTATACATCGGAAGGTAATGAAAATCTTTATTCGCGTGTGTTATTCAAGAATGATCCGCCTGCACGAATGGCTATGGTGAATATACATTTCCCGACGTTGGATAGCTATATCTTCAGTTCGGTGAAATTTATGATTCCATCAGTGATTTTCACGTTTGTATTATTGGTGACTTTTATTTTTACCATTTATATTATTTTCCGTCAGAAGAAATTGACTGAGATAAAGAATGACTTCATCAATAATATGACTCATGAGTTCAAAACTCCAATTTCAACCATTTCATTGGCGGCACAAATGTTGCAAGATCCGGTTATGGCTAAATCGCCCGCAATGTTCCAACATATTTCTGGAGTGATTAATGATGAAACCAAACGGCTTCGCTTCCAGGTGGAAAAAGTTCTTCAAATGTCAATGTTTGAACGACAAAAGGCAACGCTGAAGATGAAGGATGTCAATGCCAATGAATTAATAGCTGGGGTAGTGAATACGTTTGCGCTAAAGGTGGAAAAATATAATGGAACCATCACTTCTGAACTGGAAGCCAAGAATCCTTGGATATTTGTAGATGAGATGCACTTCACAAATGTTGTTTTCAATTTGTTGGATAATGCGGTGAAATATAAGAAGGATGAAGGCGAGTTGCAGTTGCATATACGTACATGGAATGAATCAGGTAAACTTCATATCTCTATCCAAGATAATGGTATAGGTATCAAGAAGGAAGACCTGAAAAAGATATTCGACAAGTTCTACCGTGTTCATACGGGCAATAGACACGATGTGAAAGGTTTTGGCTTGGGCTTGGCGTATGTAAGAAAAATCATTCAGGATCATAAAGGAAGTATTCGTGCTGAAAGTGAACTGAATGTAGGAACTAAATTTATTATTGTATTACCTTTACTAAAAAATGAATAATATGGACGAAAAATTGCGTATCCTGTTGTGCGAAGATGATGAGAATCTTGGCATGCTTTTGAGAGAATATTTGCAGGCAAAAGGCTATTCGGCCGAACTTTGTCCTGATGGTGAAGCTGGATATAAGGCTTTCTTGAAGAATAAATACGATTTATGCGTGTTGGATGTGATGATGCCGAAGAAGGATGGCTTTACTTTGGCACAGGAAATTCGTCAGGCAAATGCTCAGATTCCTATTATTTTCCTGACAGCCAAGACTATGAAGGAGGATATTTTGGAAGGCTTTAAGATAGGGGCAGATGATTATATCACCAAACCTTTCAGTATGGAAGAACTGACTTTCCGTATTGAAGCAATCTTGCGCCGTGTACGTGGAAAACGTAATAAAGAAACAAGCCAATACAAGATAGGACGTTTTACTTTTGATACTCAAAAGCAGATTCTTTCAATTGGTGACAAGCAGACAAAATTAACGACTAAAGAATCTGAATTGCTTGGATTGCTTTGTGCGCATGCCAATGAAATTCTTCAACGTGATTTTGCTTTGAAGACTATTTGGATAGATGATAATTATTTCAATGCCCGTAGTATGGATGTATATATCACCAAGCTTCGTAAGCATTTGAAGGAAGATGATTCCATTGAAATTATTAATATCCATGGAAAAGGTTATAAACTTATTACTCCTGAAGTGGAATAATAAAAAGGCCCGAGAAGTCTCGGGCTTTTGTTTTTAGAATGTCTTAATTAGTCAATACGTTTGTTTAAAACGATGTAAAGGATAAGGCCCAAAAGAATCAAACCTACAGAACCACCTAATACTGCGTTGTTGTTTACAGCTGCACTACCAGTCATAAATACGGCAACCAAAATGATGGCACCGGCGATAACTAATATCAGACCTAAATTTTTCAATAAGCTTTTCATGTGTGTATGGTATTTAATTGTTTATTTATATTCTTCTACAAAGAAAAGCATAATTCTGTAATCACGGAAATTATTTTAGGAAAAAAACATGAAAACTCGGAAAAACTTTAATCTTTTGTGTTGATAAACACTTTCCTTAGCACTTCTTGTCCAATTTTCAGTTCTTCCATAGTTAACCCGTCTAACGCTTGTTCTAATGTAGCGTTGGCTATTTTATATGCTTTACTTTCCAATTCACGACCTGTTTTTGTTAGATAGATAAGATTGGTACGGCGGTCGTTCTTGTCTGATATGCGTACCACTAAATGTTGGCGTTCCATGTTGTCTATCAATCGTGTCATGCTAGGTTTGTCTTTGAAAGTTGCATAACAAAGTTCTTGCTGGGTAACGCCATCTTTTTCCCATAAGGACAGTAAAATGGTCCATTGTTCCGGGGTGATTTCTATTCCTTCTTGACGAAAATTACGGCTTAATTTTCGATTGATAGCAGTGGATACTTTTCCATTAAGGATGGCAAAGACTAATTGGAGATCTACTCTGAATTGTTCTGGCATATAATTATTGTTTAAACAACTTTGCAAAGGTACGATTCTTGTCGGATTTAAATTTATCTGAATTCTAAAAAAATATAAAATCTTGAAAAGATAGGGAAGAAGTATGAAAATGAAAATAAATCAGTGAGATGTCTTTGTGGTTTGGAGGAAAATGTCTATCTTTGCACCCGCATTTGAAATTTTATTAATCATTTTTAATTAACGTAAGTATGAATCAGTACGAAACCGTTTTCATTTTGACTCCCGTTTTATCTGATGTTCAGATGAAGGAAGCGGTAGAAAAATTCAAAGGTATTCTCACTGCTGAAGGTGCAGAGATTATCAATGAAGAAAATTGGGGCTTGAAGAAATTGGCTTACCCCATTGAAAAGAAGTCAACTGGCTTTTATCAGTTGATCGAGTTTAACGCAGATCCTGCAGTAATCAAGAAATTGGAAGTGAACTATCGTCGTGACGAACGTGTCATCCGTTACATCACTATCAAGATGGATAAGTATGCTGCTGAATATGCTGCTAAGAGAAGAAATGTTAAATCAGCAAAGAAGGAGGACTAATTATGGCACAACAACAATCAGAAATCAGATATTTAACACCTCCATCAGTAGATGTTAAGAAGAAGA
>CAZJFI010000074.1:0-7779 GCA_964545265.1 uncultured Phocaeicola sp. | reverse complement strand
TCTAAAAAAGAACGATTATGGACAGAAAGAAAATAATGACTTGGGCGGTGGCATTGGGATTCGCTTTGAACCTGACCGCCGGAAATGCAGGACAGGTACGTTCCATTACTCTGGAAGAAGCCATCTTGATAGCCCGTACGCAGAGTGTGGATGCAGCGGTAGCACTGAACGAACTGAAAACCGCCTATTGGGAATATCGTACTTATCGGGCCGACCTTCTGCCGGAAGTGAACCTGTCGGCCGTAGTGCCCAGCTATAACAAGGCATACAGCTCTTATCAGCAGGAAAACGGGTCGTATACCTTTGTACGAAACAATTACATGCAGATGAACGGTCAGCTCTCCATCGACCAGAACATCTGGCTCACGGGCGGTACGCTTTCGCTCAATACCTCGCTCGACTTCATGAAGCAGTTGGATGGCGATAAGGACAAGCGCTACATGTCGGTACCCATCGCCCTGACCTTGAACCAACCCATCTTCGGGGTGAACAACATCAAGTGGAACCGCCGCATCGAGCCGGTGCGTTATGCCGAAGCCAAGGCGGCTTTCCTCAGTGCTACCGAGGAGGTGACCATGACCACCATCAACTACTTCTTCAACCTCTTGTTGGCGAAAGAAAATGTGGGCATCGCCAAGCAGAACTTAGAGAATGCCGAAAAGCTGTATGAGGTGGCCAAGGCCAAACGGAAGATGGGGCAAATCAGCGAAAACGATGTGCTGCAACTGAAGTTGAACATGCTGAACGCCCAATCATCGCTTACCGACAATGAAAGTACGCTGAAGAGCCGTATGTTCCAACTCCGTTCGTTCTTGGCATTGGGCGAAAACGAAGAGCTGGAGCCGGTATTGCCCGATATGCTCCCTAAGATGCTGCTCAACTATCAGGATGTGCTCGACAAGGCATTGGCCAACAATTCCTTTGCCCATAACATCCGTCGCCGGCAATTGGAAGCCGACTATCAGGTGGCCAAGGCGAAAGGAAACATGCGACAGATTACGCTCTTTGCCCAGGTGGGATTCACGGGAACCGACCGCACGTTCGAGGGTGCTTATCATCCGCTGAAGGATAATCAGGTGGTGGAAGTGGGCTTCAAGGTTCCCATCCTGGATTGGGGCAAACGCCGCGGACAAGTGAAGGTGGCGCAAAGCAATCGGGAAGTGACCGAGAGCCGCCTCCGTCAGGAAACGATGAACTTCAACCAAAACCTTTTCATCTTAGTGGAGCAATTCAACAACCAGCGGGCACAGCTCGACATTGCCAACGAGGCCGATGCCATCGCCCAAAAGCGTTACCACACCAATGTGGAGACTTTTATGATTGGTAAAATCAGTACCCTCGACCTGAACGATGCGCAAGTGAGTAAGGACGAAGCCCGCCAGAAGCACATCAACGAGTTGTTCTATTACTGGTATTACTACTACCAGCTCCGTAGCCTCACGCTATGGGACTTTGAAAAGAATACCAACATTGATGCCGATTTTGAGGAGATTGTGAAGCAATGATAAATGGAATGTCATCCTAAGGGAGTGAAGCGAAGGATCTGTGTACATTTGTTGAAGTTTTCAGATTCTTCACTTCGTTCAGAATGACATAAAAGTTACGGCTTCTTAATAAATTACATTTGTTTGCAATATTATGATTGTTCTTTACGCTTTAAGATGATTTTTGCATTATATTGTTGTGCTACCTTCTTTCGGAATTCCAGATAGTTAGCATATTCTTCTTTGTTGTAACGACCGGATTTTACATAAAGCTGATGAACGATAACTAAAGTTTTTCCCTTTTGAGTGACAGAAGCGTGAAAACTTCCGAAAAGCGACGTTTCTTGTGTAGGCAATGGTATTGACTCTATTTCATATTCGTCTGGAAGTTGAATTTCGATGGAATCGGTATCCAAATATCCGTAGTTTATTGCTACGTCTTGTGTCCGTAAGTTAGTTGATGCGGGAGTGGTAAATCCTTTCCGGAAGATATTAAGTGGTATGAACATCCGTTTCCCTGTATGGGTTCCATATTTGTTAGTCTGTATATCATAAGTGATATCTATGTAGGGATGGGCTGTTTTCTGTTCTTGATATTGTATATTACTGATTTCCGATTGTATCAGACTGAGTGTAGAACGTAAATAATCTTTTTGTTTGTCTGTTGGGAGTTTGCATAGTTGGCTTATGGATTCGTATTGAAAGTAATGGTTGCGTTGGAATGCCTTCATTTGGGCACCACCTTGGGGAGTTAATGTTATTTGGGCACGGTTGATTTGTGTATTCAAGGAATCGGCATAAGTCGGTAACCGGCAAAGAATACCCCCCTCGGGTGTTACCAATAATGCATTGTGACCGGCTATATCGCTATGTATGAATCCCATAGGAAGAGTAGGGTTTGTACATTCCAACCAAAGTGTGTCATTGGGAAGAGGAACTTGCAGAATGACATGATTGGCTTGATTGTTACTGGCAAAATCGGCTATAAAGTCTTTTCTTTCGGTACTGATAACTGTATAGTTTGAAGGAATATCTAAACAGGCAAGCATGGCACGTGTGTAATTGGTAAGACCTTTACAGTCTCCAAATCCGGTGCTATGTACTTGGCTGGCAGGTGCCGGTTGAAGTCCGCCTATACCTAGTTGGATACTTACATAACGGGTAGTAGCGGCCAAATAGTCATAGACCACTTTCACCTTTTCATAATCATTGGCGCAATGTGCTGTACGTGTCTTTAATTCTTGTATGAGGGAGGCTGGTAGTATATCCCTACCTTCCAACAGTCTATAAAGCCATTGGCCATAGGTCGACCAGTCTTTCATTTCTCCGGTTATCTTCTCAAAATTGAATTTTACCGGTGTGAAATGAATATGTGGGAACAGTTCTATGCTTTGAAGTCCATAAGGTTCATGAATGATGGGCTGAAGTGCATTCATTCGAGCTTCCAGACATAATTTCCCGTCTTCTGTAGCCTCCTCGATGATTTCGGCATTACAGTTCTGTTGCTTGTAACGGTATGCCATATCCTTGGAAGCTATGAGACGGTATGTCGCTTGTTTGACTTCTTGGTTGTACTCTTGTTGGGGGAAGAATGTAGGTAAACTTATTACCCCATCCGTGTATTTTTCTTCCCATTCATAAGTAATGGTAAAAGGATATTGGGTAGGGACATATTCGTAATAAGTCCGATATACATCACTGGCAAGTTCGTTGGAATATTCGGTAGAATTCAAGTCGTTCTTCTTAATTTTATGGATGACATTCCCGTGGTTGTCGGTTACGATTCCTGTAAATTTTCGTAAAGAAGAAAACTTTTCATTATATGCACTATAGAAGTTGGCCGCATTTTTACCTTTTTCATTGACTACTGTAATGGTGCGTTTTTCTTTGCAGACTACATCGTTCAATGAGTTGAACTCCACTTCGGTTTCTGATTTTTCGATGATGGAGTATATTTGTGCTTGAAGCAATAGTCCTGCCGACAAGGATAAGAATGTTAGTATTTCTCTTTTCATAAAAAATTACCGATTAAAGTTTTTTCAATACCATCATGGCATTATTCTTCTCTACCAACAATTCCCAGAATTTCTTTAATTCTTCGTATTTGTCTGGTGCATAAAGTAGTTCACTGATGGAGAACGTATATTTTATGCTTACTTTATTCCCCTGCTGAGTGATGATGTATAGCATGGAAATACTTCCGTCAGAGGTGGAAATTTTAGTGCTTTCAGGAATTTCGTCTATGGTGTATCCATCGGGAAGTGTAAGCATAACGTTGATGTTGATAGTTTCCGCATGAGCAAATTCCACGGGGAGTATTCGTTCGGATTGCTTGAACGGATTATCCGTGTATTGCGCAAATATCATAGGATTGATGTAAATATGGTCACCGGTTGTGGTTGTTTGTTTCTCAAAAGTAATGCTTTCGCGGACAGTATCAGAAAAATCGCTCAATCCCTTGCTGGTATACGATTGTACACTCATGTCATTATTAGTCGCTATTTGGTTGATGAAATCTGTACTGTCTTTGGCGGTACGGAAAGTCTTTCGTATATCGGCTGCATGTTGGCCGTAATATGATGTTATACGGTTTCCTTTAATCGTTCCATCTGCTTGTAAGTTAGCTTGTATGGTGCGGCGGATAGAATGTTTCCCTATGTTCTGCAAATTTACCCATAGGCTGTTTCCGGGTATAAGCAAACGGCCTCTATCGGTCAAAAGTGCAGGAGGAAGTATGTTTAAATATCCGTCTTGTACGGATGCATCGAGAAAGACAAAGGTGCTGTCTGTATTGGCGATTCCTACAACAAAAGTCGTCAGCTTTTCCAAACTGGGGTGCGCATGAGGAAGCATTCGTTGGTCACGTCTACTCATGACTACTGGATACGATTGGATTCCGGCATCGTTTAGCATACTGATTAGTATAAAATTGATGTCAGCATTATTGCCGGTACCATCTTTTAATATTTGACGGGCACTCTTTCCGTAAAATGCATATTTTTCATTCCATTTAATCTTGTTCTTGAGCAATGTGAAAATGGCACTGATTTTATCGTCTGTATTGGACATTTGAGATAAATTCAATGCTTCCATTTCTTCTTTTAACGGATTGCTCATACGTGTACGTCCTCCGAAATCGCTGTCCTTTAATAGTGCTTCGTCAATTTGTTCCCATGTCTGAGTGAAATTCTTGTAAACAACTCCAGGTATTTCGTAGCCTAAAAGCTCCAAATTTACTTGGGTAGCATAGTTGTCGACACACCAAACGTGATTGTCATTCTTTAAAGCCGGAAGATTGCGTCCTATAAAATGCTTTTGCTCGGCCGAACATGATAGTATTTGTCCACCAATATTGAATGTTTTGTTTGTTTCTTCAATATTTCCTTCCAAATAAGCAATGCCATGAGTGGAAGTGTTGAATTTGAAATATTCTGGAATAATAACTTTAAACTCGGTATGGAATACAGGTATATCTTCTTGGGCAAACCAATCGCGGATTTGATAATAATAATCCGATGCTATTTGATATTCGTATTCAATGATTGTACCAACCTTGACTTGAGGTATAGAAAACTTTAATTGTACATATGTGTCGTTAAGCCTTTCTTCAAAAATATGCTCTTTTTTCATTTTAGTACGTACCATTTTCCCATTTTCCATATTGTAGGCATAGGCTTCCAACCCTTGTACAGATTCTTTGATGGTTCGGTTGTCTTTTCTTTCTATATAAACTATGTTGACATTAGCTTGCGATATACCTTCTTCTTTTAAAATCTTAATACGTTTCTTGTAATTGTAATTGAGCTTGAAATCGTTTAAAACCCAATTGTAATCTACTGTCGTTTCATTGTAAAGCACCACAGCTTCGGCGGACGAATCAGGGGTATATACAGTCATGGATAATTCTTCAGAAGTTGGTTTCCCAAATTTCTTATTAAGTGTCAAAGTACCCATTGCTTGAGCAAAAAGGAAGAGACTGCAGCAGAATAGTGAAATTGTAGTGATTAATCTTTTCATATTACAATGGTTTTGTTTGTTTCTAAATTTGTAATGGGTACAAATATACAAATTGAGAGGATAATTACAACTTTTCCATACAAGAAAATTAAGAAAAATGTTGTATAACATGGCTATCACATTTATTCTGTAATATAATAGCTACTTTATAAGTTTTTAAAGTTTAAAAAATGTAGTTGGTAGGATTCTTCTAAAAATAATACTATCTTTGCAACATTATGATTCTGATTATAGACGACGATAGCGCCATCCGCACCTCCCTCAGTTTTATGCTGAAGCGTGCCAAGTACGATGTGCAGGCAGTTGCCACCCCCAAGGAGGCAATAGCCATTGTACGCTCTACGGCTCCCGAACTCATCCTAATGGATATGAACTTCTCCCTTACCACCAGTGGAGACGAAGGCATCACACTGTTGAAGCAAGTCAAGATTTTCCAACCCGATGTACCGGTTATCCTGATGACCGCTTGGGGAAGCATCGACTTGGCGGTGAAAGGGATGCAGGCCGGTGCTTTCGACTTCATAACCAAACCGTGGAACAATGCGGCCTTGATGATGCGCATTGAAACGGCCCTTGAACTCAACCGGAAGAAGGAAGAACCGAAGGTGGACGAGGATGGATTCGACCGTAGTCATATCATCGGCAAAAGCAAAGCACTGACCGGTGTGCTGGAGACCATCAAGCGCATATCGCGTACCAATGCTTCGGTACTTATCACCGGCGAGAGTGGGACGGGTAAGGAACTGATTGCCGAGGCTTTGCATCGCAACAGCCCCCGGGCAAAGAAACCTTTTGTGAAGGTGAACTTAGGAGGCATCTCCCAATCGTTGTTCGAAAGTGAAATGTTCGGTCATAAGAAGGGTGCCTTTACCGATGCTTCGGCCGATAGGGTAGGACGTTTTGAATTGGCTGATAAGGGAACCATCTTCCTCGACGAAATAGGCGATTTGGACTTGAGCTGCCAAGTGAAACTTCTTCGTGTATTGCAGGAACAGACATTCGAAGTGTTGGGCGACAGCCGTCCCCGGAAGGTGGATATCCGGGTGGTTAGTGCCACGAATGTAGACCTTGCCCAACGGGTGCAGGAACGTACTTTCCGCGAGGATTTGTTCTATCGTATCAACTTGATTACCGTACATTTGCCCGCCTTGCGCGAACGTAGGGAAGACATCCCTTTGTTGGCGCGCCACTTTGCCGACAAGCTTTGTGAGGCCAACGGAATGGAGAAGGTGGATTTTACCCCAAGTGCGATGGATTATCTGCAACGCTTGCCTTTCCCGGGCAATATCCGTGAGTTGAAGAATTTGGTGGAACGTACCTTGCTGGTCAGCGGGAAGGAATTGCTCGATGTGGACGACTTCAAGGCGCAGAATACATCGGCCATGGAGGTATCGACGATAGGAAATCTGAACGGCCTTACGTTGGAGGAAGTGGACAAGCAACGCATTCTGCAAGCCATTGAGCAATACAGTGGAAACATGTCGAAAGTGGCTCTCTCGTTGGGACTTAGTCGGGGTGCCCTCTATCGTAGGCTGGAGAAATACAACATTGTTACTCCCAAATCTTGATAGGATATGAAACTGAGAATCTTCTTCCTGTTGTTGGCATTGCTCCTGATGGTTGCATGGGGGCTGATGTTTCTCATCATGCCCATTAAGGAAGTGGGGTGGAAGTTTTATCTGGTGGAAGGTGTCATTACCCTCAGCCTCATTTATTTGGCTTATTTCTATCGCAAGGTGGTAAAACCGCTCGATACCATTGCCAACGGGATGGACTTGCTTCGCGAGCAGGATTTCAGCAGCCGACTGAAGTCGGTAGGACAACGTGAAGCCGACCGAATTGTGGATATCTTCAATCGCATGATGCAACAATTGAAGGAAGAACGTCTCCGCCTTCGCGAACAGAACCATTTCCTCGATTTGCTGATTAGCGTATCGCCCATGGGAGTGATCATCCTTACTTTCGACGGGAAAATTTCGATGGTGAACAAGGCAGCCTTACAGTTCCTGGAAATTGATACGGAGGATGAAGTGATGGATAAGCTTCTGGAAGAATTGCATACCCCTTTGGCCGAAGAAATGAGCGGCTTACCCAAGGATACCACAGAAACCATCCGTCTGAGCGATTCGCATATATACCGATGTTCCCGCCTCTCGTTTGTTGACCGTGGCTTTGCCCATCCCTTCTACCTGATTGAAAGCCTGACATCCGAAGTGATGAAGGCCGAAAAGAAAGCCTACGAAAAGGTAATCCGCATGATTGCCCATGAGGTGAACAA
>CAZJFI010000073.1:0-7781 GCA_964545265.1 uncultured Phocaeicola sp. | reverse complement strand
GGGTTAATGGAGCCGTTGTGATAGATGAAATACCATTCGCCATTGAATTCTACGATGGATTGGTGGTTGGTGTTTGAGTTACCGGCTATTTCGTTCAGAATGCCTTTGTATTCCCATGGACCGTTAATGCTCTTACTCATGGCATAGCATATCTTTTCAGGAAATTCGGAAGCGAAAGTCAGGTAATACCAGTCGCCATGCTTGTGTATCCAAGGGGCTTCGGTAAAACGAGGTAGCTTGATGGGCATGATAGGGCCGTCTAATTCAATCATGTTCTTTTTCAGCTTGGCATAGTAACATTGGGTATTTCCCCAAAACAAATAAGCTTGACCGTCATCGTCAATCCATACGGTAGGGTCGATATCGTCCCAGAATATTTTGGTGTATTCGGTAGTCATGCTATTGGTAACGAGTGCCGAACCTCTTGCATCCTTGAAAGGACCGGTAGGAGAGTCGGATACCGCTACACCAATGGATTTGCCGGGGTCGGTCTTATGTTCTACGGTTACATACCAATAGAACTTTCCGTCGCGTTCGATGACTTGACTGGCCCATGCTTCCCCTTTGGCCCATTCAAAGCTCTTGGCTTGTAACTTGTAGGAATGTTCCTGAAAGGTTTTCATGTCTTTAGTGGAGAGAATGCACCATTCATTCATCAGATAGAATTGTTGGGGAGCAGGGCATTCGTCGTGGCCGGCATAGATGTAAAGGGTGCCATCGTGTACCAATGCGGCAGGGTCGCCTAAATATTTGTAATTGACAATCGGGTTACCTTTGGCTACAAAGGTGGTGTCTATTTGTGCCGATACAGACAGCATTGCTGCTGATAACAAGGCGGTTGTTATGATTTTCTTCATAAATGGTATTTTAAATGATAATTTAAAGATGTGTCATCCTGAACAACGTGAAGGATCTGTATTTATAAAGTGATTGTAAACAGATTCTTCGCATAGCTCAGAATGACACAATGTTTAATGAATATTCTGTTAACGATTATTCTTTAGTAAACTTATAGATAGCGAATGTTTTGGCACCAACTTCTGCATTGAATACAGTACCTTCGATGCTTACGCTGCTTTCCTTCGGAAGAACTACGTTCGGATTGTCAACTGTATTGTCGGCATCCAAATTGTCTGAATGGAAAGTGATGCACTTACCGTTAGTCAACTTGTTTTTCTTTTTCAAGCCCTTGAAGTCGAGAGTTACTGGTTGTGCCTTGTCTGAAGTGTTGATAACCTTTACAATGTATTCCTTAGTGTCATTATCCCATACGGCGCTGGCGAACAAACCATCTTGTCCTTCCTGACCACCTACAGGCTTCTTGTCCATAGTCAAAGGAACTACGTTGGTACCCTTGTTGTGAGAATATAACTGCTGTACATAATAGCTGCAAGTGCGAACAGATTTCAAGTTATCAAACCAAATCATATCAGGACGCCATTGCCAACCTTCTACGTGAGCGAAGAGTGGAGCGTATGTAGCCATGTGAACGATATCGGCATTGCGCTCAATGTTGGTCATGAAAGCAGCTTCGAGCAAAGCGGCATTGAAGTGGTTCCACTTCTTGCCTTTACCGTGACAAGCATATTCACCGGCGAATACCTTCGGACCTTTGCGGTCGTATTTGTCGTAGCGCATACCTTCTGCCAAGAACCACTTTTCCGGACGATAGAAGTGTTCGTCTACCAAATCAACTTTCAACTTAGCCATTTCCGGCCACAAGTAGTCGAATTGTTCACCTTCAGAGTTAGGACCGGAGCTACCGATGATGTTCATATCAGGATAAGCCTTGCGGATAGCTTCAACAAATGGCTTGAGGTGTTCAGGATATTCAGGTCCCCATTGTTCGTTACCGATACCGATGAACTTCAAGTTGAATGGTTCGGGGTGTCCCATTTCGGCGCGGAGCTTACCCCAAGTGGTGTTAACGTCACCATTGGCAAATTCAATCAAGTCCAATGCATCTTGGATATAGCTGCCCAAATCGCAAACCTTTACGTGAGCTTCTTCGCTTTCGTTTTGGAATTGGCAAGCCAAACCACAACTCAATACTGGCAAAGGCTCTGAACCGATTTCTTCTGACAACAAGAAGAATTCATAGAAACCAAGACCATAAGTCTGGAAATAGTCGGGGAAGAAGCGATGTGGGAAAGTATAGTGCCAACGGTTTTCGTTCAATGGACGATTTTCTACCGGACCTACTGTGTTTTTCCAATTATAGCGGGTTTCAAGGTCAGTACCTTCTACAATACATCCACCCGGGAAACGGAATACACCTGGCTTGATATCGCGAAGCGCTTCTACCAAGTCCTTACGCAAACCATTCTTGCGGCCTTTCCAAGTGTCAACAGGGAAGAGTGATACGTGTTCCAAATCAACGGTACCCGGAGAAGCAAGGAAGATTCTTAAGTGAGCCTTAGCTTCAGTAACGGGAGCTTTCAAAATCACTTCGTACTGCTTCCAATCTTTAGAATTGATTTCCAAGTTCTCGGCTACAAGCACTTGAGTCTCGCCCATCGAACTGTTATTGATGATTTCAATTCTGATCTTCTGGTTTTCACCGCGAGCCCATACAGAGAAACGATAATCGGCATCTTTCTTGACTGATACTCCGAAGAAACCTTCGTTTTCAATACCTGTGCGCTTGTGGGCATGTCCCGGATTACCCAGACGTACGTAATGAGGGTTACGTTCGAACGGACCGTCGTGCATCAACTTGACATTACCGAAAGTTGTCCATCCCATGAAACTCTGTGGAAATTCAAACGAACGGTTCTTGATCATTTCAGCATAGAGACCACCGTCGGCTCCGTAGTTGATGTCCTCGAAGAAGAGTCCATACATGGTAGGCTGTATTTCAGCTCCTATTTTATTGGTTTGCACAATCATTTGATGTGCATTCTGCGCATTGAGCGCCATTCCTGCCGACAGAACAATAGCCGACATGATTGTTTTGTGTAACTTCATGGTGTTTTTCTTTTATAATTATATATTAAATAATTTTCAAACTATTAAGGACAAAAGCCGTAAGTCAATACCTTCATTGCACTTACGGCTTCTTCTACCTAATTTAACCAACCTATTTAACAATACAATTCCAACTGCTTGTTGATTACAAATATCGTATTAAATAAAGAACCGTAAGTGGACAATTGTACACGAAGGGTGGACAATGTGCAGGTTACTCAAAAAAAGAATCTTATACTTTCGCAAATATCACAATTTAAAGTAACTTTGTCCTATAATAATTGGTCAAATCTACGAAAAACCATGCAGATAAGCAAATTTATTATTGTTTTATTCCTTTTTTATATAGGCCCGTTGAATTTAGTCGCGGAGAACATAACCCGAAAATGGATGGAAAGATATAATGTTACCTATCTTACCATAGACGAAGGGTTACCTTATAACTCGGTAGAGGATATTGTAAAAGATAACTATGGCTTTTTATGGATAGCCAGTAGTAGTGAAGGTATAACCCGATATGATGGTTATGAATACATATCGTTCAATATGGGTACAGAACGTGCCAAGTTGCGAAGTAACTTTATACACAAGTTATGTGAGGACCGTTTTGGACGTTTATGGATAGCCAGTGAGGAAGGTATAGACATTATTGATTTGAAGCTTTTGGTCAATACGCAGATTCCGGATGCGACCAATCAATTTGCTTCGTTTTGTAATTTGCCGGTGAGTCATCTTTGGCTTAGTAGTGCAGGTAATCTTTGGATTTGTTCGGGAAACAAGCTTTTTAAAGTAACGTTCCAGACGGATGGTGGCATAGAACACATTATACAAGTGTGCCAATTACCTGAAGGAAAAAGTATTCGAACCATTTGTGAAGTGGATGATTATTTGTGGCTGAATTACCAGGATGGTGTTTACCGTATCAAGGAATCTGTTTTGAAGGGACAAGAACCTACTATTGTTTCTCAGGCGCTTCATTTGCCGGGTGTAGAGATTAATGTGATAAAGAAGAAGGAGGATGAAATTTGGATTGGTAGCGCTCAGGGCCTTTTCCGTTATAATGAAAATACCGATCGTATCAGATATTATTCACATGATGGACAAAATCCGCATACGTTGTCACAGAATATGATAACAGACATTGTTATCACTGATACGCATTCACTTTTAGTGGCTACTTTTAAAGGATTGAATGTGTATAATCCTTTGACTGACTCATTTGAACGTGTCAATCTTGATAGTGGGGGAAATACACTGAACAGTGACTTTATTAATTGTTTGCTTTCTGATGGAGGCATAATTTGGGCAGGTACGGCTATCGGTGGGTTGAACAAAATAGGAAAACGTACACTGAATCTTTGCAACTATTCTCATTCCTATGATCAGGCAGGTAGTATTTCGCGCAATCCTATCAATGCTATTTACGAGGATAAAGCAGGAGGACTTTGGGTAGGTACGGTGGAAGGCGGACTTAATTATAAGCGTCCGGGAAGTGATACTTTTCTGCACTATACAACGGATGCACCGGCAAGGTTGACGCACAATTCTGTCAGCTGTTTTACTGGCGATAACCATAATCGTTTGTGGGTAGGTACATGGGGAGGTGGATTTGGTTGGATAGATATGTCGGATAACAATAAGACATTCCATCATGTCAGCGACAATCGTTTCCCCGATGCCTCTTTTGGTTTTGTCGGTGCTATCTGTTATGATTCGCTAAACGATGTAATTTGGGTTGGTACAAGTACCAATATCTATACTTATAGCTTGAAAAACAATTCTTTTTCAGAACCTTTCAGTGAAAGACAATTGGGAGGAATAGATGGATGTACGGGGTATTACATCGAGAATGGTACGCATTTGTGGATAGGTTTGACCAAAGGTCTTTGTCGTATCGACCTTCGTACATTAAATAGGGAAACACCGGTATATCAGCTTTGGAACTATAAATTGGATAATCCCGAATCGAAACTGGTGGAGAGAGTTACCTATATTATACAAGGAAGTGACGGTACCTTCTGGATTGGAAGCAACGGATATGGTTTTTATCGGGCTTCGGAGAAAGGTAATGGGGAATATACTTTCAAAGGATATACTACTGAAGATGGGTTAATCAGCAATAGTGTACGTGCCTTGCAAGAGGACAACGAAGGTCGTATTTGGATTACTACAACCAATGGCTTGTCCTGTTACGACCCGGAGACTGATATATTCCATAATTATACGCGCAAGGACGGGCTCCTTTCCAATCAGTATTATTGGAATGCCATTGGGAAATCAAGCGATGGGAATATTTATTTGGGTAGTATAGATGGGTTGACCGAAGTTTATCCATCCATTGATATTGAAGAACAAGAAACTGTTCCGTTGGTATTTACTCATTTGCATGTAGCCGATCAAGAACAACTGATGGGTGAGGAACGTGTACTGTTGCATGAACGGGACAAATATCTTTCCATTGATTTTGCAGCCTTAGACTATAATGCTTCCGATCTTGCGGCCTATTCCTATCGTTTGAAGGGGTTTGACGACAAATGGGTAAAGGTATTTGCCAACCAAAGGACGGCTACCTTTACCAATCTGAATCCCGGGAATTATATTTTTGAATTGCGTTATGCACCCGATGGACGTCAGTGGCAAGAACAGACGGCTACATTAAACATATATGTAGCTCCTTATTTCTATAAAACTCCATGGTTCATGGTATTAGTGGTCCTGTTTCTTGTGCTTTTAGTGTATTGGATTGTGTCATGGCGTATACGGTCTTTTCAGGAACAGCGTAGGTTGCTACATATAAAAGTTGAGGAACGTACCCGCGAGTTGAAGGAACAAAAACATGTACTGGAACAACGGTCCAATGAACTTTACAGTCAAAATGAATTGCTGAAACAACAGAATGTGAAGATTTTAGAACAGCAGTCACAAATTATTGAAATGTCAAATAAGGTACAGGAACTGACTATCGACAAGTTGGCATTCTTTACGAATATAACCCATGAGTTCCGTACACCGCTTACTTTGATTATAGGTCCTATCGAACGGGCATTGAAACTCAGTTACAATCCGCAGGTAATCGAACAGCTGCATTTTGTGGAACGTAATTCCAAATATCTGCTTTCGTTGGTCAATCAATTAATGGATTTTCGGAAGATAGAATCCGGGAAGATGAAAATATCGCCCAACCCCAATAACTTTAAGAGGTTCTTGGAAGAATTGTTGTTGCCGTTCGAAGCTTATGCCCGCGAACGCCAAATCACGTTGAAAACCTTCATCAGATTGCCTCAGCAATATATGATGTACGATGAAGATGCCATGCATAAGGTGCTAACCAATTTGTTGGGTAATGCTATGAAATTTACGTCTGAAGGTGGAGTGGTTTCTCTGTATGCTACCACTTTGCAAACTGGGGGGGGGAAGCTCTATCTTTCTGTAAGCGATGACGGTCCCGGTATCCCCGAAGGTGAACAAGGGAAAATTTTCGGTCGTTTCTATCAGGCTAAAAAGCAAGCCCATGTCTCTTTTGGCGGACAGAGTGGAACGGGTATAGGCTTGTATCTGTGCCAACAAATCATTTCGTTGCATAACGGCGAAATCTGTGCTCGGAACAATCATACTCAAGGCGCATCCTTCCGTGTGCTCCTTCCTTGGATACCCGCAGTGCCCACTACAGAGGATGTAGAAACAACTACCTATATGGAAGGGCAATCTGCAATGTCCCAGCTTTCGCATGAGAACGAACGCTTGACCATCCTTGTGGTGGAAGACAATACCGATATGCGCAGTTATATTCGTTCTATCCTCGAAGAATATTACAATGTTGTAGAGGCTACACAAGGAAAAGAAGCACTCGATATACTCTCTACTCAAAATGTTGATTTTATAGTCAGTGATTTGATGATGCCGGTAATGGATGGTATGGAACTGTCCAAGCGTGTAAAAGCCAATATCAACATCTCTCATATTCCGTTCCTAATGCTGACGGCAAAGACCTCTAATGAGACCCGTATTGAAAGTTTCCGTATTGGGGTAGATGAATATTTGTTGAAACCGTTTGATGATACCCTGTTGCTGGCACGTATAGCCAATATTTTGGAGAACCGTAAACGCTATCAGCAGAAGTTTACTTTTAATATGGACATTGAGGATCTGAATATTGATGAAGAATCGAGCGACAAGAAATTCCTGAATAAAGCGATGCAGATTATAAAGGAAAACTATAAGGATTCCTATTACGAAGTAAGCGATTTTATTGAAGCTATGGGAGTAAGTAAAAGCCTTATGAATAAAAAAATGAAAAATCTGACAGGACAATCAGCCGGACAATTTATCCGTAACTATCGTTTGAATATTGCCCGTGAGTTAATTTTGAAAAATAAAGTAACGCGCAACAAGAATATTTCTGAAATAGCCTATGAGGTAGGATTCAACGATCCCAAGTATTTTACCCGCTGTTTTACCCGACATTTCAATCAGAATCCAAGTTCTATGATGGATGGTAGGGAAGCGGATGCAGAAGATTTGTAACTGATTGCCAAAAACGGAAACAGTTTCTTATCTATTCGCTTGAAAAAATGTTGTTGTGTTGGGTTATTCGCTTGAAAAAGTGTAAGGCAACCTTGTGTTTTCCCTTGAAAAAGTGTATTTTGCACTCGAACAAATATGTAATACGATGCTGAAAAGAAAAATTGAATCAGTTTTGGCCGAGTGGAAGAACACTGGTTCTAAGAAGCCACTTGTGATAAAAGGTATTCGCCAATGTGGAAAGACATACATTGTCCAAAAATTTGCAAAGGAGAATTACGAGAGTGTGGTTT
>CAZJFI010000072.1:0-7800 GCA_964545265.1 uncultured Phocaeicola sp. | reverse complement strand
TTATCGAACAGATGCGTAAGGGTACTTATGTACTTCAGTACGATGTCTATATCAATTTGGCCGGCAGTTATCAAGAAGGTGCCGCTACCGTCCGTTCGGTCTATGCTCCGGAATTTGGAGGTCATGTAGGGGGAACCAAAGTAAGTGTGGAATGAGCGTGGATATTAAAAATAAATATGTATCTTTGTTCGCTAAATAAATGAAGAAAAATAAATGAAACGGATCATATATATATTATTGGTTGCGCTTGCTTGGGAAATGACGGCTCAGGCACAACCCAAAGCGGAGTTTGACAAGAAAACCCATCAGTTTGGTACTATTCTTTGGAAGAATCCGGCTACCGCTACGTTCAAGATTACCAACTCGGGTGATAAACCTTTGGTCATTTCCAATATAACAACCTCATGTGGTTGCACGGAGGCTGAATGGACAAAAACGCCCATTGCACCTGGGGCTTCGGGAACTATCACAACCACTTTTGATGCTAAGGCATTGGGACGTTTCCAAAAAAGTATTGGCGTATATTGCAATGCTGAATATCGCCCGATTTATCTGTCCATTCGTGGAGAAGTGACTGCTGATCCGAAGAAAGCGTTGGTACTTCCTTATCAAATAGGCGATATTAAATTGGATAAGGATGTGATTGAATTTGATGATGCCAACAAGGGTGACAAACCTTTTGTGGAAATATTGGTAGCCAATACATCGGATAAGGAATATCAGCCGGTATTGATGCATCTTCCTCCTTATTTGAGTGCAGAAGCTACTCCTGCAGTATTGCCGAAGGAGGGTTATGGAAAGATAAAGGTGACTCTCGATACAGAAAAACTTCCGAAGTTTGGAGTAACGCAAGCTACCGTTTACTTATCCCGTTTCTTGGGAGATAAGGTAGGAGAAGAGAATGCTATACCGGTGTCGGCGGTATTGCTGCCTGATTTCAGTCAGCTTACTCAAACGGAATTACAGAACCCGCCGGTTGTAGATCTTTCTACTACAGACTTGAAGATAGAAGGCGTTCCTGCTTTGGGGAAGAAATCTGTTAATGTGGTGGTCAAGAATGTGGGTAAGCGTAATTTGGAAATATCTGATGTACAGGTTTTCAATTCTGCTATCGGTGTTCATTTGAAGAAACGCATCCTCAAGCCAGGAGCCAAGACTAACCTTAAGATTACGGTTTTTGGTCAGCAGTTGAAAAACATTAAACGAACACCGAGAGTGATGATCATTACGAATGACCCGAATCGTCCGAAAGTAATAGTCAATGTAAAAGCAACCTCCAAATAAGCCAGATATGGAACATCTTGAAAATAGTGAAGAATATAAAGGACTAACAGTCAATGCAGGAATAGAACAACCTTCAATTGTGAATCCTTATTTGAAACTACGCAAGAAACCCAAACGTCGTGAGTTTACCGTAGATGAATATGTGCAAGGAATTGTACAAGGAAATATGACTGTGCTCAGTCAGGCCGTAACATTGGTGGAAAGTACTAAGCCTGAACATCAGGCTATCGCTCAGGAAGTGATTGAGAAATGTTTGCCTTATGCTGGTAATTCTGTTCGTATTGGTATCAGTGGAGTCCCGGGTGCTGGTAAGAGTACATCGATTGATGTATTCGGACTTCATGTGCTTGAAAAAGGAGGCAAATTGGCGGTATTGGCTATTGACCCCAGTAGTGAACGTACCAAGGGAAGTATCTTGGGTGATAAGACCCGTATGGAAAAACTATCTGTCCATCCTAAAGCATTCATCCGTCCCAGTCCTTCGGCGGGTTCTTTAGGTGGAGTAGCACGTAAGACACGTGAAACTATCATTCTTTGTGAAGCAGCAGGGTTTGATAAGATCTTTGTAGAAACTGTTGGAGTAGGGCAGAGTGAAACAGCCGTACACTCCATGGTCGATTTCTTTTTGCTTATCCAGTTGGCCGGTACGGGTGATGAATTGCAAGGTATCAAACGGGGTATTATGGAAATGGCGGATGGTATTGTTATCAATAAGGCTGACGGTAATAATATAGAGAAAGCTCAATTGGCAGCCAGCCATTTTAGAAATGCCTTACATTTGTTCCCTACTCCCGATTCGGGCTGGACACCTAAAGTCTTTACCTATTCCGGATTCTATGGATTGGGTATCAAGGAAATTTGGGACATGATAGACGAATATTTTGTCTATGTAAAGGCTAATGGCTATTTTGAATACCGTCGGAATGAGCAGGCCAAGTATTGGATGTACGAAAGTATCAACGAACATTTACGTGATAGTTTCTATAACAATCCTACCATTGAAACAATGTTGGCGGCTAAAGAAAGAGATGTCTTGAACGGACAAGTGACATCATTTGTTGCAGCCAAACATTTGCTGGATACGTATTATCAGTTGCTGAAATAAAAAAAAGAGCCTTCATTACGAAGGCTCTTTTTTTAGATACTCAATTCATGAAGTACATTTACCAATTCTTTGTCGATAGGTTTATCGTTCTTGATGGCTTTGGCAAATGGAACATAGACAATTTTGTTGTTTTCAATACCAATCATGACATTGCGTTGACCTTCGAGCAGGGCTTGGATACTGGCTACTCCCATACGACTGGCAATGATGCGGTCGTGTGCGGTAGGGCGGCCTCCGCGTTGTAAGTGGCCAAGGATGGTTACGCGTACGTCGTATTCCGGATATTCGTTCTTTACACGTTCTGCATAATGCATGGCCCCACCGGTCAGTTCACTTTCGGCTACCAAAACGATACTACTGCTCTTCGATTTGCGGAATCCTTGTTTGATGAATTGTTCCAATTGGTCCACTTCGGTACTGAACTCCGGAATGATGGCTGCTTCTGCTCCAGCAGCTATGGCACCATTCAAAGCCAAGAAACCTGCATCACGTCCCATTACTTCTACAAAGAAAAGGCGTTCATGTGAAGTGGCAGTGTCACGAATCTTATCTACTGCATCCAAAATGGTATTCAGCGCAGTATCATAACCAATGGTAGTATCAGTACCATATAAGTCATTGTCGATAGTACCAGGAAGCCCGATACAAGGTATGTCATATTCTTGAGCAAAAATACGTGCACCGGTCAATGACCCATCACCTCCAATTACTACCAAAGCATCAATTTCATGCTTCTTCATGTTTTCAAAGGCTTGAGCACGTCCTTCTGGAGTAGTGAATTCTTTACAACGGGCGGTTTTAAGGATGGTACCTCCCATTTGAATGATATTACTTACATTCTGAGTCTTGAATTCTTGAATTTCATCAGTAACCAATCCTTTGTATCCTCGATAGATACCAAATACTTTCAGCCCGTTGTAGATAGCCGAGCGGGTTACCGAACGGATGGCTGCGTTCATTCCAGGGGCATCGCCTCCGGAAGTTAAAATACCAATGCTTTTAATTGTTCCCATAACAATCTTATTTATTTACCGTTGCAAAGTTAATAACATTATCGTTTCAATGTTGGTTTAATCAGTATTTTTGTTGACCGTTTCTTCTTGTAAAATGACTTTTTTACAATCTTCCATTAACCATTTTGGGGTAGAGGTAGCTCCACAAATACCGATAGATTGAGCATTTTCCAGCCATTGAGTCTCAATCTCATTAGGTTGGTCTATTTGGTATGTATTGCTGTTTACTTGTTTACATTCTTGGTATAAGATTTTTCCGTTGGAACTCTTTCTTCCGCAAACAAACAGGATGAGGTCGTGGTTGGCAGCAAATTCTCGAATGTTCGGCATTCGGTTAGCTACTTGTCTACAAATGGTATCGAAATATTCAAAACTGGCTTCTGGCGAAATGTGTGCCTTAATATATTCCACAATCTGCCAAAACTCATCAACCGATTTGGTAGTTTGTGAATAGAGACGGATGTCTTTAGTGAAATCAAGTCGGTTTGCTTCTTCCAAATTTTCAATCACAATGGCTGTTCCATTGGTTTGACCCACTAATCCCAATACTTCTGCATGACCGTTCTTTCCATAGATGACAATTTGTTTGGAACGTCCATTTTGAGTGTTGTCATATTCTTGTTTAATACGTTTTTGCAAACGTAGGACTACCGGGCAAGTGGCATCGATAATCTCTATTTGTTTCTTGCGTGCCAATTCATAAGTAGCCGGAGGTTCTCCATGGGCGCGAAGTAATACTTTTACATGGTGTAATTGGGCGAACTCTTCGTGATTAATGGTGATCAATCCCATTTTTTTTAAGCGTTCGCATTCTTGTCCATTGTGCACAATGTCCCCCAAGCAATAGAGTGTGTTCCCCTTTGCTAATTCTTCTTCGGCTTTTTTGATGGCAGTAGTTACTCCAAAGCAGAATCCGGATCCGTTGTCAATTTCTACATTAACCATGGATTACTCGTTGGTATTGTTCGGTCAACCATTGCTTTTGTTCTTCAATGGTCAAGTTGCTATTGTCAAGTAGTATGGCATCTTCAGCTTGTCTAAGAGGACTCACTGTTCGGTTCTGATCAATATAATCGCGTTCCTTAACGTTGTTCAAAATTTCTTCGAAGGATGCTTCTTGTCCTTTAGCCTTTAGCTCATCGTAGCGACGTTGGGCACGGATTTCGGCAGAAGCGGTAACAAATATCTTCAGTTCTGCATCTGGGAATACAACAGAACCGATGTCACGACCGTCCATTACGATACCTTTTGCTTTTCCCATTTCTTGTTGCTGTTTAACCAAAGCTTCGCGTACAAAATCCAATGCAGCTATTGGGCTAACGTGTGAAGATACTTCCATGCTACGGATGCGGTCTTCCACCAATTTACCGTTCAAATAGGTAACAGGTCGTTGAGTCTCCGGATTTAATTGGAAAGAAATCTGAATATTAGGTATGTCTTGCTTTAACTTTTCTGTGTCAATACCTTCTGGACCGAACAGCCCATTTTCTAATGCATATAAAGTGACAGCCCGATACATCGCGCCACTATCGATATAAATATAACCGATTTCGCGGGCCAAATCCTTGGCCATTGTACTTTTTCCGCAAGACGAGTAACCGTCGATGGCAATTGTTATTTTTTTCATTGTTGAACGTTTTATATAACTAATGTATAATGTCATTCTGAACGAAATGAAGAATCTGGTACATTTATGTTTTGCTGACAGACCCTTTGCATGGCTCAGGATGACAGGAAAGGTGTACAAAGATAATGAAAACAAAAATCCCTCTATTATATTCTCAAAAAAATAACAGGTTTTAGCATAATTTTATGGAGCGAATGCTTTTTATTTAAAATAATTGTGTTACTTTTGCCTCGTGTGAAAGCACGTTAGTATTAACCAATTTAAATTTCATTTATGGAAGTTAAAAAATCTCCCAAAGCGGACTTGGAAGGTAAGAAGAGTACCGGTCTGCTTATCGGTTACGTACTGGCATTGGCAGTTATGTTTATTGCGTTCGAATGGAGTGAACGTGATAAGGTCATAAATACCGATACTGGTTTGACCGAAGTCGTATTTGAAGAAGAAATGATTCCTATCACAGAACAGGAAGAACAAAAGGCTCCGCCCCCACCACCTGAAGCTCCTAAGGCTGAAGAAATTATCGAAATTGCTGAAAATGATGCCGATGTAGAAGAAACTACCATTCAGGCTTCTGACGAAACTGATAAGGCTGTAGAAGTTAAATACGTGCCGGTTGAAGTGGAAGAAGAAGAAGTGGAAGAACAACAAATCTTCCAAGTGGTAGAAGAAATGCCTGAATTCCCCGGTGGTATGACTGAATGTATGAAATGGTTGAATAAGAACATGAAGTATCCTACTATTTCTCAGGAAAACGGTGTGCAAGGCCGTGTAATCGTTCAGTTTGTGGTTAACCAAGACGGTTCTATCGTTGATGCAACTGTTGCTCGTGGTGTTGACCCTTATTTGGATAAGGAAGCTCTCCGCGTAGTAGGTTTGATGCCGAAGTGGAAGCCGGGTAAGCAACGTGGTAAGGCTGTACGCGTTAAGTATACTTTGCCGGTTATGTTTAGATTACAGTAATCTTTGAATTGAATCAAAAAGAGGCTGCCCTAAAAGCAGCCTCTTTTTCTGTTACCTTTATTATATTGCCTATGTGTTGTACTGCTCATGAATTGTTGGAAAAAGTAAATGCTTATATCAAGCAAATGCCTTATGCTCGACCACCTATGGGGTTGTATGAACCTATATCTTATGAATTGTCATTAGGAGGAAAGCGTATTCGTCCTGTGTTGATGCTGATGGCCTATAATTTATATAAGGAAGATGTGGATACAATTTTGCCTCAAGCTGTCGGTTTGGAAACTTATCATAATCATACGTTATTGCATGATGATGTGATGGATAAAGCGGATATGCGTCGAGGAAAGCCTACAGTGCATAATGTGTGGAACGAGAATACTGCTATCCTGTCGGGTGACGCCATGTTGATTTTGGCTTATCGGTTGATGGCCGATTGTCCGGAAGACAAATTGAAACAAGTATTGGATATTTTTACAACTACCACCATGGAAATTTGTGAAGGACAACAATTGGATATGGAATTTGAAACTCGTCAGTCTGTAACTACAGACGAATACATAGAAATGATTCGGCTGAAGACTTCGGTGTTATTGGCAGCTGCCTTGAAAATTGGCGCTTGTCTGGCTGATGCTCCGGTGGAAGACCAGGATAAATTGTATCAGTTTGGTGTGAAGATGGGGTTGGCTTTCCAATTACAAGATGATTTCTTGGATGTGTATGGTGACCCTGAGGTGTTTGGTAAAAACATCGGTGGTGACATCTTGTGTAACAAGAAGACATATATGCTGATTACCGCTTTGTCTTTGGCTGATGACGAACAACGAAAGGAATTGGAATGTTGGTTGTCGGTACGGGAAGGTCGGGAAAAAGAAAAAATAGCGGCAGTTACCCGCATCTATAATAATATAGGTATAGGTGAGCTTTGCCAAAAAAAGATTGATACATTGTATGAAGAGGGCTTGACTGCTTTGTCAACGGTTGGATTGCCTGAAGACAGAAAAAAAACGCTGAAAACGCTTGCATGTAGTATGATGAATCGGAAAATGTAATGATGATAGATACACATTCTCATTTATTTGTCGAAGAGTTTACGGACGATTTGCCAGAGGTGATTCAGCGGGCAAAGGAAGCGGGCATCACTCATGTACTTATGCCTAATATAGACGATACTACCGTTGCTGATATGTTGGACGTTTGTAATGCATATCCCGATTATTGCCTCCCGATGATTGGCTTTCATCCCACGTCTGTTGATGGAGAGTCCATGAAGAAGGTTAAGGCGATGAAAGGATTGTTGACCGAAGGACATCCCTATATAGCTATTGGTGAAGTGGGCTTGGATTTGTATTGGGATAAAACCTATCTGAAAGAGCAGCAGCAAGTATTGGATGAGCAGATACGTTGGGCGCTTGAATATGATTTGCCTTTGGTGGTTCATTGCCGCGAAGCTTTTCCGGAACTTTTCGAAGTGCTGGCTCCTTATAAGAACACCCAACTAAACGGTATCTTTCATAGTTTTACAGGAACTCCAGAGGAAATGGAAAAGGTGCTTGAATATGATTGTTTCATGATTGGGATTAATGGAGTGGTTACTTTTAAGAAAAGTACTTTGCCGCAAATTTTACAAACGGTTCCTTTGGAGCGTTTGGTGTTGGAGACGGATTCGCCTTACTTGGCTCCTGTACCTTATCGAGGAAAACGGAATGAGTCTTCCTATATAATAAAGGTGGCCGAAAAGTTGGCAGAAGTATATGGAGTGGAGGTTGAAGGAATAAAGAGGCAAACTACCCGAAATGCTTTAAAAGTATTCA
>CAZJFI010000071.1:0-7822 GCA_964545265.1 uncultured Phocaeicola sp. | reverse complement strand
CGCCAAAGAAAAAGGATTAAAAGAGTATCAAATGTACATCGATGTTCAATCTGAACTTACAACAGGAAAAGAAGTTAGATAAAGAAATCCCGTCAAATCCAACATGTGAATTTGACGGGATTCTTTTATTTCTCAGAGGAAAGGTACTTTTTCAGAGCCCTCCCTTTTGGAAGTTTTTTTAGCTTAGCTATTTCTATTTTCAGAAATATACAGCAACTTGTCCCCTACATGTAACTCTACCTGTCCATTCGGAATAATGAATTCATTGCCCCGCTTTACCAACATAACCAAAGTTCCTTTCGGAATATCCATATCAGCCAAACGATTACCATTAACCAACATCTCAGCAGTTAGCGTTTTATCTTCTAACTGAGAATCAATTTCGTCAGGCAGTTCTACACCAAACTCATTTCCCTCCTTTTCTTGAGGCAAATCAAGATGAAGCAACTTCGCCATCTTAGCGATAGTCATACCTTGGAACACCAACGAAAGCAAAGTGATGAAAAAGACTATATTAAAGATTTGGTTAGAGCCTGGAATTTCTGCGACAACAGGATAGGTAGCAAAGATAATAGGTACAGCACCACGCAATCCTACCCACGACACAAACATACGAGCACGATTGGACATCTTTCTAAAAGGAAGCAGACATAACCAAACACTAACCGGTCGGGCTATCACAATCATAAATACACCTATCAACAAGGCTACCGGAGCCACACTTAACATTTCATGCGGATTTACTAACAACCCTAAAGACAAGAACATCACTATCTGAAACAGCCAGGTAAGTCCGTTCATAAACGTATTGATTTCTTTACGATAAGCCAATTTGGAATTTCCTACTATCACCCCCATAATATAGACAGCCAAATATCCATTGCCTTTTAACAAATCGGTGACGGTAAACGTAATGAATACCATACTCAATAACAGAATGGGATATAAGGAAACGTTAGAAAGATTAATCTTGTTCAATAACCACAAAGCGAACTTACCCAAAGCAAAGCCAAAGATACCCCCAAAACAAAACTGTATCAACAAATCACGAAGTACAAGTCCCACATGTAAATCGCTACCACTGGCTATCACCTGAATCAAGGCAATGGTCAACATATATGCCATAGGGTCATTGCTACCACTTTCCAATTCCAGCATAGGACGCAAATTATGCTTCAGATTCATTTTTTGGGAACGAAGTAAATTAAAAACTGAAGCAGAATCGGTAGAAGACATGGTAGCGGCCAACAACAAACAAGTTAGCAGAGGAAGGGCAATATTCGTGCTGGTCCATTGTGACAAATAGTAAATAAAGCCTCCTGTCAAGAGAGTGGTCAATAGTACCCCCAAAGTAGAGAGGGAAATCCCTTGCCACAATACCGGTCGGATGTCATTAATCTTAGTATCCATCCCCCCTGTAAATAGTATAATACTAAGTGCCATCATACCTATAAACTGAGCTTCGCCTGCATTATTAAACTGCAAGCCAAGTCCATCACTACCAAACCCCATGCCTACCAACAAAAAGAGCAACAAAGTGGGGATGCCAAATCGATATCCGGTTTTACTAATCAAGATACTACAGAATATAAGTATCGCTCCAATCAACAAGATGTTTTCTGCTGAAAATATCATAATTCTATCTAGTTTATTTCATATTACTATTATTACGTTACAAAGATACAAAGATTCTCATGCTACGGCCAAATTTAATGGGGAAGAATTGAACTTTTATAAAAATTTTATACCTTTGCGTTATAAACTAATCATAATAATAGCACATGAAAAAAATAACCTTTATTCTGTCTTTCATGCTGTTGTCTGTTTTATACATTCAGGCACAACAAGCAAAGTATGTATTCTATTTCATTGGCGATGGAATGGGAGTCAATCAAGTATTAGGCACACAAATGTACCAATCCGAACTGAAAGGAGAAATTGGTGTAACCCCACTTCTGTTTGCACAATTCCCCTATACAGCTATGGCAAGTACATATTCTGCCACTAATAGTGTGACAGACTCAGCTGCCGGTGGAACAGCTCTTGCAACCGGACATAAAACGCATAACGGTGCTTTAGGTGTACTCAAAGACGGAATCACAGAAGTAACCAGTATTGCTTCATGGGCTAAAGCAAATGGATACAGAGTAGGTGTAAGTACCAGTGTCACCATAGACCATGCTACTCCTGCAGCATTTTATGCTCATCAAGATGATAGAGGGAAGAGTTACGAAATTGGGTTGGACTTGATAGAAGCCAACTTTGATTTCTATGCCGGTTCTGACTTTGACGATCCTACCAACAGAAAAGCATCCAGAAAAGACGGCAAGACATACGAAGATTTATACTCACTGACTAATAAAGCCGGATATACCCTTGCCAGAGGTTATAAGGATTACAAAAAGAAGGCCAAGGAAGCTGAAAAGATGATTCTATTCCAAACCGAAGCAGCATCGGCCATCGATAGAAGTTCCATTCCTTATGCCATCGACCGCAAGAAAGGCGACATGACTTTAGCCGAAATTACCCGTGCCGGTATCAACTTCTTATCGAAAGACGCTTCTAAAGGATTCTTCCTCATGGTAGAAGGTGGTAAAATAGACTGGGCTTGCCATGCCAATGATGCAGCCAGTGTTTATGCCGAAGTCATAGATTTGGACGAAGCCATCAAAGTAGCTTACGAATTCTACGAACAACATCCTGACGAAACATTGATAGTCATCACCGCCGACCACGAAACAGGTGGTATGGCATTAGGAACCGGAGCCTACGAGTTGAGTCTTCAAGCACTGAAAGGTCAGAAAATGAGCGAAGGAGCTTATACATCCTTACTCAATGGATTGAGAAAGAAATATAAGAATCAAGTGCCTTGGGAAGCCATACAAGAATCATTGAAAGAGCACTTTGGCTTCTGGGATACCGTTCAATTGAACAAACGACAAGAAGAACACCTGAAAGCCGTATACGAAAAGAGTTTCGGAAACCAACCTGTAGACCTTGAAAAGAACATGTACCAACAGAACGAACCTTTAGCAGGTATGGCGAAAAGAATCATAAACCAACAAGCCATGGTTAGTTGGGCAAGCGGCAGCCACTCTGCAGGCTATGTACCTGTATTCGCCATTGGTGTTGGGGCTGAAAATTTCCATGGTCAAATTAATAACATTGATATTCCCGTAAAGATTGCCGAAGCAGCCGGATACGAACATTAATCAAAGCTGAAATAAACAGCTAATCGTTCCAAGTCTTTCTCAGTGAATTCTTCGTACAAAGATAACTGGGAAAGACTTTTTAATTCTCCCCTTTTCTTACGATGCTCAACAATAACTTTTGCCTGATAGAAATTAAGATAAGGATGAGCACGCAGTCTATCGAGTCCAGCCTTATTAATAGGTATCTTCCGAATCTGAGGTTCCTTCAAATCAAACCATTTCATCATTTCGGGAGTAACATGTGATACCTCCTGCAATTGTTCCAATGCATAGAACCCTCCCAAGCGATTCCGATAGGCCACAATAGCTTTGGCAATACCCGATCCAATACCCGGAATCTTCTTCAACTCTGTTGTATCAACAACACCCACATCAACCAATGTACCTTCCGGATACTTGACGATTTTAGGAAATGTATCTTTCCTCTCAACCGTAAGAGCAGAAGAACGCACCGTATCATATTTTCGAGTAAAAGTATCTGCTATCCGAATATAAGGCTTTAACGTTTCAAACTGTTCATCCGTCATACCATAAATACGAGAGAAGGTCTCGGGTGTAGCAAATCTGCCTCCTTTAGCACGATATTTCAAAATATTATGTGCCATAAAAGAAGGTAACCCTAAGTTTAGGAAATCGATGGAATCGGCTGTATTAGGATCAAATGTTGTCAGTACAACTTTACGCTTTTGTTGGCGAGTATGCGTAACATATCCAGGTTTCTGTTCCTGTTCCCTCACCCGTACCCAAAATGAGCCTTTCTCTTCCTGTTCAGTCACCGAAGGTTCTTCTTGTTCTACATAATATGGAAGAACCAAACTTCCAATAGCAAAAACAACAATGAACAGAGAGAGGACGAAAACCGCCCTCCGCTCACTTTTTGAATAATAGAAGAAATCCTTCCACATAGGTATTAAATCAATCCCAGTTCATTGACGAAAATCAGAGCAATGGCTATTGGAGCCAGATACTTCAAGATAAACATATAAACCGGGAAGTATGGCGCTTTCTGCAAACCATAATTTGTGGTTTCATCGTATGAGATAGAACGTTTCAGATACCAACCCACAAATAGAGCGATTAACATACCGCCTCCTGGAAGCATAATCTTTGCTGTGATAAAATCCAAGAAATCGAAACATCCCATTCCGAAAAGTGTATATTCCGACCACATGCCCAACGACCACGAAGAAGCAATCCCCGTAATGATACAGAAACCAGTCACCAACCAAGCGCCACGTTTACGAGTCAGCCCGAATTGTTCATTCAAGAAGGCTGTCACCACTTCGTGCATAGAGATAGTGGAAGTCAAAGCAGCCAAAGCCAACAAGACATAGAACATCAGCGAGAAAATCATAGCCAAGAAAGGCACACCTCCAAATGCTTGTTGGAATACATTTGGCAATGTAATGAATATCAAAGAAGGACCTGCATCCGGTTGAATACCCACTGAGAAAGCAGCCGGGAAAATAATAAAACCAGCCAATATTGCTACCATGGTATCAATAACACCTACACTGAGTGCCGTCTTTCCCAATCGGGTTTCCGAGCCAAAATAAGACGCATAAGTAGAAAGGCATCCCATACCCAAGCTTAACGAAAAGAAAGCTTGTCCCATAGCACCCAGAAATACATCTGCATTTACTTTACTGAAATCGGGCTTCAACAAGAATTCCAATCCTTTTCCCGCATTAGGCAATGTGATAGAACAAATGGCCAGCACCACAATCAAGATAAAAAGGATGGGCATCATAATCTTAGAAGAGCGTTCAATACCTTGTTTCACTCCTTTCACCACAATGTAATGTGTTGCCAACAAGAATATAAAAAGCCACAACAACGGACGTAGCGGATCTTGAGAGAAGCTTTGGAATGAAGCAACAAAATCTTCGGGTTTCTTATCAGCAAAGCCACTTGTTACTGCTTGAAGGATATATTCCAATGTCCATCCGGCCACTACGGAATAATAACCCAAAATCAATAAACCAGCCAATACACCTAAATAGCCTACCCATTTCCATTGGGTATGCGGTGCCAATACTTGATAGGCTTTTCCTGTACTGGCTTTTGAATGTCGTCCTATCGTAAATTCAGCAATCATAATGGGAAGTCCCATTAAAAAGACACACCCCAGATAAACTAAAATAAACGCAGCACCCCCATGATTTCCTGCCTCATAAGGAAAACGCCAAATATTACCTAACCCAACAGCCGAACCTGCCGCTGCTAATATTGCTCCAATTTTACTGCCAAAGCTGGCTCTTTCATTGTTCGTATTCTGCATAAAAAAACTTCAATTTATTACAAATAAAGCTATTTGACCGCAAAAGTATAAAAATAATCGTAGCTTTGCATCCAAAACAAAATAAAATAAGCTATGTTAAGCCATTTAAAGAAATATCCATTATCCTTGTGCATTGTGGCAGCTATCTTTTATCTGTCATTCTTTACACCACCCCAAACCGACATGGAAGGGATTCCCGGTATTGACAAGTTGGCCCATACCTGTATGTACGGCGGACTTTGTCTGGTCATTTGGTTTGAATATTTGCGCAATCACCAAAGTATCAACTTCCCTAAAGTATGGATATGGGGCATCATAGCTCCTATTCTGATGAGTGGAGCAATTGAGTTGATGCAAGCCTATTGTACCGAAAACCGAGGTGGTGAATGGTTGGATTTTGCAGCCAATAGCTTAGGAGCTGTGTTAGCAGCTTTGGTGGGTTACAATATACTCCGCCCGCTGATATGGAAAAAGAAATAAGAAGAAGCGCCGGCGATTCTCACGAACAGCCGACGCATGTGATGAAAAGTCTAGTTATATATTGTGAAGATAGAGGGTCATTTCTATCGGAAATCCTTCAATTCCTTCTGCAAGCGCTGACGGGTGAAGAATATCCGGCTTTTTACCGTACCAAGAGGTAAGGCTAATTTAACAGCTATTTCACGGTACTTGAATCCGGATACATACATTGAGAACGGCACTCTGTACTCCTTAGGGAGCGAATTGACAATTTTGCGAATCTCCTTCAAATCATAGTTTCCTTCGGTGGATTCAAAACCGGAGTTTTGAGGAAGGTTCAAATGGAACAGGTTCTCCGTCTGGTCGACAAAGGTCTGGTCGCGTACAGTCTTACGGTAGTTGTTAATGAAAATGTTGCGCATAATGGTATACATCCAACCTTTAAAATTAGTATCAGGAGTATATTTCTCTTCGTTGTCCAAAGCCTTCAGAGATGTTTCCTGTAACAAATCGTTTGCTTCTTCACTGTCTGCTGTCAACTTCATGGCAAAGCGATGAAGTTCTGCCTGCATGCCCAGTAAGTTTTGTGTAAAATCCGCTGTTCTCATAATAATTATATTAAATTTGTTTGAATAAGCTTCATTGCTTTTTCTGGTGCAATATTAGCGGGTATTTTCAAAGCAAAAGGCATAAAAACTAACAACAAAAGGGGTAAAAACTGTCATTTGTCAGTTTCTACCCCTTTGTTTATCAGTTTTTAGGTGATTTTAGCGTTCATCCCATGTCTTATACGGCCACTTCATTAAAAAAGAATTGTAATATCTTACGTCACCTGTTACTTCTTCTCCTATAAAATCAGGCTTTTCGAACGACTCGTTTTCCGTTTGCAGTTCAACTTCGGCCACTACCAGACCTTCATTTTCTCCATAAAATTCATCAACTTCAAAGACATGAGAACCTGAAGGCACCAAATAGCGGGTTTTATCTATCATTCCCGGCTCACAAAGTTTCATCAGTTCTTGCGCCTCATTCAATGGAATCTCCTTTTCCCACTCATAACGGCTCAATCCTCCTTGTGCCGCAGGTCCTTTTATAGTAAGATATCCTTTTTCATCCCTGATACGTACTCGTACAGTTCGTCCTCTCCCACTACAGATATATCCTTGGGCTATTCTACTGGAGCTTTTAGCCTGTTGCTTGTAACTCTCATCCTTTACCAAAAACTTCCGTTCTATTTCCAACGCCATATGCTTATTACATATAATAAATATGTCATTCTGAGCAAACCTTACGGATTGTTCAGAATGACATATACTCACGACTCTTTACTTATACCAAAGTAGAAACAGCAACAAAAACAATAGCGATAACTACCAAACCGATTATCAGGTTTCTGACCACTTTCTTTGCCTTTTCTTCTTCGCGCTTACTGTATGCAGCCGCTTTATTCTTCTTATTCTTTCCCATAAGTATTGTATTTTTAAGATTGGATTTCCATCTTTGTCAAAAGACCCTCAAAAGTACAATGTTTTTATAAGAAAACAAATTCTTTCACTGTTTTTTTTATTCATTCTCAGCACCCGAGAACTCCATGAGGTAAGCTTTGATGAATCCATCTATCTTTCCATCCATCACGCCATTCACATCCGAAGTCTGATAATTGGTCCGATGGTCCTTTACACGACGGTCGTCAAACACATAACTTCGTATTTGTGAACCCCATTCAATTTTCTTCTTACCGGCTTCTACCTTCGCCTGTTCTTCCATACGGTGTTGCAACTCCTTATCGTAAAGAATAGAGCGCAACTGGCGTAACGCATTTTCCTTGTTCTTTGGTTGGTCACGAGTTTCGGTATTTTCAATCAAGATT
>CAZJFI010000070.1:5606-7947 GCA_964545265.1 uncultured Phocaeicola sp. | reverse complement strand
GTGTGTAAGATGGTGTGTAAGATGAGTAAAAAAGTGCAAGATCATCTTGCACTTTTTCTTAAATAATATACTGTTCCGCTTCTGGATCTCTTGGAAGGCACTCTCAATTGTTGCAACAGACGACCTAAGATAACCACCTTGCCGTTGGAGAATTTCTCGCGGGTGTTTTCCTGCAAATAACTGAAAATCTGCATGGTGGTATACCATTCCCCTTCGCCTTCTTCGGCCAACTGGAAACAATGGTGGAACAACTGTTCCAACGGACTTGTCTGACGGAACTCTTCGTTGCTTTCCTTCAAGACGGCCTCATCGGCATCGTCCAGCCAATAACGCTCGCGGTGACGGATGGCATGAACGGCCTGGGCATACAGTTGCTTGTAGTCGATGGTGATGTTCGTTTCGATAGGGGCTGTTACTTCCACACAGATAAAGCGACGGTTGCCTGAAAGGTCGGTCAACAAATCCTTGTGATTGCTGGTGGCGATGAACGAGGCATAGCGCCGCATCTCACGGATGCTCGTGCCGTAGGGCTTACGCAAATTGGCCGACGGTTTTTGCAACAAGTGTTTCAAGAACCCTTGCTGATGGATGCTTATCTGGTCGAACTCATCCAAGTTTATCAGGAAGAAACGGCTCAGGCAACGTTCGGCTTCCACTTTACTGCTGAAGTTGAGACTGTCCGTATAGCCGAAGCGCAGTTCGGGAGGAAGCAGGATACGGCAGAAAGTGGACTTGCGATACCCTTGTGCCCCAATCAGTATCGGCGTGGTGGCATTGCCGTGCTGCTTGTCCAGCCCTTGCCAATGGGCCACCATGCTCAGGAACCAGCGATAAAACAGTTCACGCCAATGGGGTTGGTTGCAAGGCACACAGTCGGCCAGTTCACGGATGCGGTCGTGCCCGTCCCATTTACCCACTTCGAACAAATATTCTTCCACCGGATTGAATACGGGCACGTAATCGGAATGCAGATAGCGGTCCACATCCCTGTCCCACACACGGATACCTTCCTTCAAGGCATTGATGGCTATACTGTTACGTACCCGTTTGTCTACAGGACGGAAATGGAAGTGTATGCTGTCTTGTTCGCGGTATTCCAAATCGTCGGTCACCGTATTGAAGCGCAGTTCGTACCGGCGTTTCAAGAAGTCCTCGAACTGGATGGCCGTTTCCTGTTCACGGGTAACGGCCGGCCGACTTCCGAATCCCTTCAATTCCAGATAAAGCGTACGATAGGTGGCACGCACCAACTCCTTGTCCTCCCATTCATGGTAATAACGTAAAGTACGGTTTACGGCCTCTTCTTCGGGGATACCCGACTTGTAGCATTCCTCGCCCAGCAGAGGAAGCAAGATGGAGAGATCGTCTCCCCGTTTCCAGTTCTCCATTTTCAAGAGCACCCGCTTCAATACAGCCTGAAAGCGTACCCCCATACTGATATAGGCCTCATCATCAGCCTCTGCACGCAGCAACGGGTTCTTTTCCTGTTGCTTGCGTTCACGGAAAGTAGTTTCGCCGGGCATGGCCAAGGGCTGCTCCATGCAGAAAGCCACGGCATGCGGGTTGTAGTAAGGTGATTCGTCCACCGACATGCGGCAACTTTGTTGCAGGGTGGGTTCCTTCAGCGTAATGGAATACGGAAACATGGGCTGATAGCATTGTACGGCCAGACGATAGGCGTGGGCATGGAAAAGGGCAGCCTGCTCTTCGGTAATGGGAAGTGAGCCGTCGGTCAATGTAAAACGTACCCACACCTTTACACTCTTCCCGCTGCTTCCGGCAAAAGCCACTAACGTTTGCGGCAACAAGGATGCCTGCTTCTTAATGTATTCCACTTCGGCCCATCCCGACAAGCGGTTTACTTCCAACTGTACGATACCTTGATAAGCCTTGAACTTACGTCCGCTGGAAGTACGCTTGTATTCTACAGCCGGATACACACGGGGAATACGGTCTATGTAGATGAAACGCCCTCGTGAGCCTTCCAATGAAGGCAGTGCATAGCGCAGTTGGGAAATATACGTTTCCTTGTTCTCGTGCTTCAGTTTCTCTATCCAGTTTCCCAAGCTACAAGCACTCCAAGTCTCAGCCGGTCGTTCTTCGGATTTCTTAATCAGGGTTATCTTCATACATTTAATTGATTTTGGGTTACGTCTACAAATATACAAAAAAATAAAGGGGATGTCAAGTGTTTCGGCTTTGTTTTTACGCAAGCAGGATTTCTTTTGAGCACCCTTGACAAAAGGGATAAAACGGTAATAAATTCGTTCAAATGAAAGATATATCGTTTGTACTGCACCGCAGTACGATAAAACTACACCGCAGTACGATGGTACTACAG
>CAZJFI010000070.1:4439-5506 GCA_964545265.1 uncultured Phocaeicola sp. | reverse complement strand
GTGCAAGTGTGCAAGATATTTTTATGTTTTTTATATTGTGCAGACAGGAAGAATAAAAAGAGGGCCGACAATAAAATAACGAATGATATTTTAACAGCCAAATCTTGCAAATAAGAAACAAAAACTCTACTTTCGTGCCTAATATCTATTCATTAAGGCCATGAAAATACGTAATATTCTATTATTCTGTCTTCTGTTCAGTTTTTCTGCATCTCTACATGCGCAGAAACAGATTGTATTTGTCAATGAATTCAGCAGCGATATCAAAGTGCCCGAAAATGTATTGACCAATATACGAGCTGCCGTCATCGACGGTATAACAAAAACCAATCGTGTACAACTGATAGATGCTTTGACCCTTCCACCTATCCCCCAATATTCGCCCATGGAGAATGCCTTGCAATACAGAGCCGGATATATGCTGCAAGGGAAACTGCTGAACCGCGAAGCCACCGATGACGGTATCTCTTCAAGACGTTTCCATAGCCGTGAAAACAGCTACAAGGAGAAGTTCACGATTCGATTGCAACTGATACGTACAAGCGACGGCACCACCATCTATACCCGAAACTATGAAGAAAACGGTTCATCCTCGGGGAAAGAGGCCAGCCAATATTATGCATTGGAAAGAGCATTGGTAAACATCCCCTATAAAATGAGGGACATGATAGAACAGAACTTCAAGGTGCATGGTTCCATTGTAGAATTAGTGGCCGACAATGGAAAGAAAGCCAAGAAGGTGTATATCAATTTAGGATACGATGACCCTATCAAAGAAGGTCAACGATTTGATGTAATGGTACAGACTTCAATGGCAGAAAACTATTTGGAGCATAAAATAGGCGAAGTACGCATCCAAGAAATTGTAGGTCCCAAATACTCTTTATGCAAGGTTATGAGTAAGGGTGCAGAACATGTACTGAAGGCTATGGAAAGGGGCGCAAAACTTCATATCGTATCACGCCAATCCAAATTGTTTGACGAATAAACATTATTTTATCGTGTCATTCTGAACGTAGTGAAGAATCTGGATACATTAACCAACGCTTTTCAGATCCTTCGCTACG